>JAFQAF010000105.1 GCA_017400025.1 Oscillospiraceae bacterium | reverse complement strand
GTATCTGAAATTATCCACCGCGGCGGTACAATGCTTTATACAGCCCGTTCACTGGAGTTTATGACTCCGGAAGGTCAGGCAAAAGCAGCCCGGACCTGCAGAAGACACGGTATAGATGCTCTTGTTGTTATAGGCGGTGACGGCTCTTTCCGCGGTGCACTTGCTATTGCAAAACATGGCATCAAATGTATCGGTATTCCCGGCACAATCGACAATGACATAGCCTGCAGTGAATATACAATCGGCTTTGATACAGCTCTTAACACAGCAATGGAAATGATTGACAAACTGCGTGATACAACACAGTCTCACGAAAGATGTTCCGTTGTTGAAGTAATGGGCAGACATGCCGGCTATATTGCTGTAAATACAGCTATTGCCACAGGTGCTCTCTGCGTTCTTGTTCCGGAACAGCCATGGGATATTGACAGGGATGTAATTGCCAGAATCAAGGAAACACAGGCAGAAGGCAAGAAAAACTTCCTTATCATTGTTGCAGAAGGTGCAGGCAAAGCACTGAAAATTGCAGAAGAAATCCAGGAAAAAACCGGCCTTGATACAAGAGGTACAGTTCTGGGTCATGTACAGCGCGGCGGCTCCCCAAGCATGCGAGACAGAGTTGTGGCAGCACAGATGGGTGTACATGCAATTGAGCTGCTTCAGGCTGGTATTTACAACCGTGTAGTGGCACTGAAGAGCGATACAGTTGTAGACTATGATATCAACGAAGCACTTGAAATGCAGAAAGAACTTGACCCTATGTTGGTAGGCGTTGCAAAAGTTATTTCAATTTAATAATATTATTATTGACCGGCAGAGTAATCTGCCGGTTTTTTGTTCACATAACACTTTTTTCTGAATATATTGATACAGGTGATAATATATGCAGAAAAGAACCAAAAAGAAAAAGCACACTGAAATCAAAAACTATATTCCTGTTATGGTTTTACTTGTTTTTACAGCTGCTTTTATATTTGTGGATATTCGTTTAAGACCTCTTGTTATACAGATGGCAGGGTACAGGGTGCAGAGTCTTGTAACCCAGGCGGCAAACCAGGCAATAACAGAACAGATGGCACGCACCAACCTTTCATACGGCGACCTGATTACAGTATCAAGGGATGAAAAGGGGGACGTATCCCTTTTGTCATATAATGCACTTGAAGTAAACAGACTTAAAGCGATGATAACGTCATCGGTGATAGAAAAAGTGGAAAATATGGAACGGGTTGATATTTATATACCTTTGTCAAACCTTACAAATATTGATATAATCCAGAACAAAGGGCCACGTATTAAGTTTACGCTCACACCTGCGGCATATGTGGAAACAGATATTGAAAGCGTGTTTGAAACCACCGGTATAAACCAGGTGAATCACAAAATATTCATTGTTCTGGAAATTACCGCATCAGCACTTATCCCCAATTATTCAACAAATGTGAAGTTCAGAACAAATGTATGTGTTGCCCAGACTGTAATTATTGGCAAAGTTCCCGAAAATATATGGAATAGAGTGGAGTAATTGGGCTGATAATATTGTAAAAAAGACAGATTTTTGTTATAATATATTGTCAACTTATATAAAGAGGCAAAATATGGATATAAATATTGTAAAAAAAGAGCTTGACGATTTGAAACGGCAGATAGCATATCATTCTCATCTGTATTATGTGGAAAACAGAAACGAGATAAGCGACTACGAGTATGATATGCTGCTTCAGAGAGTAAAGCAAATTG
>JAFQAF010000104.1 GCA_017400025.1 Oscillospiraceae bacterium | reverse complement strand
GAATATTTCTTCCACCACGTTGTTGAAGACCTGTCAGAAGTTACAGGTATCGACCTCAAACAGGCTGACGATATGGTAGACGGCACACAGAATATCGATGCATTCTCTGTTGTTTCCGGTGCTCTGAAAACTATGGCAATCGCACTGTCCAAAATGGCAAATGACATCCGTCTTATGAACGGCGGCCCAAAAGCAGGCCTTGGCGAAATTACAATTCCTGCAAAACAGAACGGTTCTTCCATTATGCCTGGTAAAATCAACCCTGTTATCCCTGAAGTTCTCAACCAGTGCTGCTTCGGCGTTATCGGCAATGATATGACAGTTACAATGGCTTGTGAAGCTGGTCAGCTGGAACTGAATGCATTTGAACCTGTTGTATTTGACAGAATCTATGATTCAATGAAGATGCTTATGAACGGCGTTGACACATTTATTGTTAACTGTGTAAACGGCATCGTAGCAAACGAAGACAAATGTCATGACCTTCTTTACAACTCTACAGGTTTTGTTACAGCTCTGTGTCCTGTTCTGGGTTACAAGAAATCTGCTGAAATCGCTAAAGACTTCCTGAAAAACGGCACACCAATCGTGGAAGGTGCTCTTGCAGCAGGCCTTACACAGGAACAGCTGGATGAAATGCTGAACCCTGACAAACTTGCACGTCAGTTTGAAAAGAAATAATCTGTTTTATATAAAGAGGTAGACATTATGGATAAAAGAGAAAGAGCTTTAAAGGCTCATAAAGACTGGCAGGGTAAGATTGAAGTAATTTCCAGAGCCAAAGTTACGAACAGAGACGAACTGACAGTAGCTTATACTCCTGGCGTTGCTGAACCATGTCTTGAAATCCAGAAAGACGAAAGCCTTGCTTATGAATACACAAGAAAAGGCAACCTGGTTGCAGTTATCACAAACGGTACAGCAGTTCTGGGCCTTGGTGATATCGGTCCTGCAGCAGGTATGCCTGTTATGGAAGGCAAATGTGCACTTTTCAAAGAATTTGCAGGCGTTGATGCATTCCCTATCTGTGTAGATTCCAAAGACCCGGATGAACTGGTAAATGTTATTTACAAAATTTCCAAATCTTTCGGCGGCATCAACCTGGAAGATATCGGTGCACCAACCTGCTTTGAAGTTGAACGCAGACTGAAAGAAATGTGCGATATTCCTGTATTCCACGATGACCAGCACGGTACAGCTATTGTTGTTTCTGCAGCACTGCTGAATGCAGCTAAACTGAAAGGCAAAGACCCTGCAGAGCTTAAAGTTGTTCTCAACGGCGCAGGCGCAGCAGGTATTTCCATTGCAAAACTGCTTATCGATATCGGTTTTACAAATATGACACTCTGTGACATCTTCGGTACAATCTACGAAGGCGGTCCTGCAAATACAGACGCACAGAGAGAAATGGCAAAAATCACAAACAAGGAAAAACTGGCAGGTACACTGGCAGATGCAATGAAGGGCGCAGATGTGTTTATCGGCGTTTCCAGAGGCAATCTTGTTACACCTGAAATGGTTAAATCCATGAACGAAAAACCAATCATTCTTGCCATGGCTAACCCTACACCTGAAATTATGCCTGACCTGGCTGTTGAAGCAGGCGCATATATTGTTGGTACAGGCCGTTCAGACTTCCCTAACCAGATTAATAACGTTCTGGTATTCCCGGGTATCTTCAAAGGTGCTCTGGCTGTAAGAGCAACTGCCATCACAGAATCCATGAAAGTTGCAGCTGCAAAAGCTATCGCTTCTGTAGTTTCTGACGAAGAACTGAACCCAGAATACATCATCCCTGACGTATTCGACCCACGCGTAGCAGACGTAGTGGCAAAAGCAGTTTCTGACGAAGCTATCCGTCTTGGTATTGCAAGAATCTAATCTTTTATATACTTCCCCAAAAGAGAGGCAAGACTGGCAACAGTCTTGCTTTTCTCTTTATAAACCGATACAATATAAATAAGTGTTACAAGGGGAAATCAGATTTGAAAAAGTTTAAAAAGATTTATATAGAAATAACAAACCGGTGCAATCTTTCCTGCTCTTTCTGCCCAAAGACAAAAAGAACACCCTATTCCATGTCGGTGGAAGAATTTGCACATATTATAAATAATACCAGAGCCCACGGGGAAAACTTTTATTTTCACGTTATGGGTGAGCCTACTGCCCATCCGCATTTTGCTGAATTCCTGCAGATAAGCAAAGAGAACAATATAAAGGTAAATATCACCACAAACGGTACTTTACTGGACAGGACAGGGGACAGCATACTGGAAAACAATGTGCGCAGTGTGTCTGTTTCTCTCCACAGCTTTGAAGCAAATACCCTTAACAAGGATATGCAGGCATATCTTGACAAAGTTATGGAGTTCTGCAGGAAATCCTTCGGCAAATCAACCACAGTGGAACTGCGCCTGTGGAATTTTGACAGAGAAAGCATATATGATAAGAACAGGCTTAATGGACAGATAGTGGATTATCTTGAGCAGCAGCTGGAACTGGATTTTGACCTGAGAAAGGCCATGGAAGATAAATTCAGCGAAATGGAAACCAGCAACAGCCGCAAATTCAATTTCCGCCTGAAAGACAGGGTGTTCCTGGGTATGGCACAGCATTTTGAATGGCCGGATATCAGCAGCGAAGCAAAATATACAGAGGGCTTCTGCTACGGGCTGCGAAACCAGATTGCCGTACTTGCCAATGGTGATGTGGTGCCCTGCTGTCTGGACAGTGACGGCAATATGGTACTGGGTAACATACACCATAACTCCCTGCAGGAAATTTTTGAGACAGAACGCGCCCAGGCCATTTATACAGGCTTTACCCACAGAAAGGCAGTGGAGCATTTGTGCCGGACCTGTGGTTATATGAAAATGTACGATAAAAACAACAAGGAGAAAGACTTATGACAATCAGAAATATGTGCGTGTTTGCACTTGGCGAAACGGTAAAGGACATTCCGGTTGTAAAGCAGGGTGAAGTGATTGTTTTTGAAACAAACGACTGCTTCAACAATCAGATTACAGACGAAAATTATGTTCTGGATGCCCTTGACTGGGAACATATCAATCCTGCAACCGGCCCTGTTTACATCGAAGGCGCTGAAAAGGGCGATGTGCTCAAGGTGGAAATCCTGGATATCGAACTGGCAGAAGAAGGCACAATGTGCTGTCTGCCGGAAAACGGTGTCCTGGGCGGTGATATCACCCAGAGCCAGGTAAAGAAAATTCCGGTAAAAGACGGTAAAGCTATCTTCAATCAGTTCCGGCTGCCTCTTAATCCGATGATTGGCGTTATCGGAGTTGCACCGGAGGGCGAACCTGTAGCCTGCGGCACACCGGGCAGACACGGCGGCAATATGGACAACACAAAGATTGCAAAAGGTGCAACCCTTTACCTGCCGGTATTCCGTGACGGCGCATATTTTGGCTGTGGTGACGTTCACGCCTGTATGGGTGACGGCGAAATTATGGTAAGCGGTGTGGAAATACCTGCCAGAATCAGTCTCAGATTCACAGTTGTAAATGGTGTGTCTATAGACAATCCTCGCCTTGAAGACAAGGACTTCATCTACACAATCGCTTCTGATGCAGACCTGGAAAAGGCCGTGTACACAGCAACAAAGGATATGTGCGATATACTGTGCAAAAATCTTGGCTATACACTCAATGAGGCCGGCATGCTTATGAGTGCGCGGGCAAACCTGCAGTTCTGCCAGGTGGTAGACCCTGAAAGAACAGTGAGAATGGCCGTGCCGAAATCAATCTGTGATAAAGTTCTTTGATAATACAATGCAATACAGCACCTGCGGAAAGCAGGTGCTGCCTTCATATTCCGGAAAGTTTGTATACAGCCATTATAAAAAATATCCGGGAGGAAAAATAAGCCGTTGCTTTTTTCCACTTTTCCTTTGTAATCACGGCAGATATTTTTACACCCAGTGCCATCAGCAGGCTGTGGGCCAGTGCGCTGAAAAAGCTTACAGACAGAATATCTGCACCGCTTATGGCCAGATATATGCACACTGCAGCAGCATCGGCAGCCACTGAGAAAGCCACTGCGTACAGGCTGTGGGATGGCTGTATGTCCTCTCCTGCATCGCTGAAAGCACGGAAGGAAAGGTAAAATATTATGCTTATCCCGAAATAATCCAGGTATTTGCCGGCATATATTTCTGTGAGGTATTTGCCTGTATATGCGCTTAATGTACAGCACAGGAAAATTACCCGGAATGCCTTTAAAAAGTCCTTACAGCTGAATTTTGCCCCTGTTGCGGCTATGGCAAAGCCGGAAACAAATCCGTCTATGCTTGCAGCCAGTATATTTGCGGCTATAAATATAAAATCATCCCCTTTTTCCTCTCTGATTATGATATTCATTTATCTGCATAATTGACACTACTTGAAAAGGGAATTTTAAAGTAGTAAAATGTAATAAAGAGAAACTTTTCAGTACGTATGTACTGAATTTTTTATGTATAATTCAAGGGAGTGATTTATTTGAACTGGTATATCAGCCTTTTTAAACCGGAAAAGCTTATGGGGCGTTTTCAGCCGGAGGGAACATTGCCGGATGAACTTTTCATCATAAAGCGAACAATAGGGATTGCCTGGCCGGCAGTAGTAGAGTCTTTTCTTGTTGCACTTGTTGCCTTTGTGGACAACATAATGGTTTCCGGCCTTGGTGCCTATGCCGTTGCTGCTGTTGGCCTTACCACACAGCCTAAATTTATTGCATTTGCCTTTTTTATTTCACTGAATGTTGCAACTTCTGCCCTGGTGGCAAGACGAAGAGGTGAAGGGGACAGGGACGCCGCTAACAGAACACTCAAGCAGGTGCTCACAATAATGGTGGTTATGATAGTTATAGTAACTGCGGTGTTCTATTCATTTGCTGAACCCCTGCTGAAATTTGTAGGAGCACAGCCGGACACAATAAATGCATCCACAGAATATTTCAGGATTATTATCGGTTTCAGCTTTTTCCAGCTGATATCAATGACTATCAACGCTGCACAGCGCGGTGTGGGCAATACAAAAATTGCCATGCGCACAAACGTTATTTCCAACCTTGTTAACGTATTTTTCAACTACCTGCTGATTCACGGCAATTTCGGTTTCCCGGCCCTTGGTGTAAAGGGTGCGGCCATTGCCACTGTTATAGGCAGTGCATGTGCCTGTGTGATTTCAGTAGCCTCAATCTGCAATCCGAAAGGCTATCTGTATCTGTTCCACGAAAAAGGTATCAGATTTGACAAGCGCACAATGCGCTCAATTGCAGAGCTTTCCTCCACAACAATGGCAGAACAGATATTTATGAGAATAGGCTTCCTGTTGTTTACAATGGTAGTTTCAAACCTTGGTACAGAAGCATACGCTGCCCACCAGGTAGGCATGAACTGTATGCACCTTTCCTTTGCTTTCGGTGACGGTTTCAACGTTGCCGCAGTAAGCCTTGTTGGTCAGTCTCTGGGCGCATAAAGAAAAGATCTGGCCGCAATGTATGGCGCAGCCTGCCAGCGTTTTGGTATGACAGTATCACTTGTAATGTGTGGATTCTTTGTATTTTTCGGCGAAACACTTTTCACATTCTTCTTTACAGAGCCGGAAATTATAGCAATGGGCGGCAAAATCACAAAAATACTGGCTGTAATGCTGTTCCTTCAGATAAGACAGGTTATCACAGCCGGCTGTCTTAAAGGTGCGGGGGATACCAAATTTGTAGCAATGGTTGCATTTATAAGCATCACAATCATCCGTCCTCTGGGTGCCTGGCTTTTCTGCTACCCTCTTGGCCTTGGCCTCATCGGCGCATGGGCAGGTACTCTTATTGACCAGTCTGTACGCTGTATACTTAACTCAATGCGCTTTGCCACAGGCAAATGGAGCAAAATAGAAATATAAATTTTATAAAGGTATCCTGTAGACAAAGGATACCTTTTGCATTATAATATAGTTAGTATATGCTAACAGAAAAGGAGTAAATTATGGGCAAAACACTTATTATCAGCCGTGCACAGTGTGCAGAAATTCTTACAGTGGAAAAATGTATTCCGTATATGAAAACCGCTCTTATAGGTATAAGCGAAAAACAGGCAAAAATCCTGCAGAGAATAATGATAAGACACGATAACGGAAATTCTCAGGCAAATATGCCTGCATCCCTTGTTTCAGAGGATGTGACCGGTTCAAAAGTTACAATTTTCCCTGGACCACGGTCTGCAAAGGCAGGCACAAGCCAGGGAATAGTACCTCTTTTCTCCATTGAAACCGGCCGGCTTATTGCAATAGTGGATGCAAAGCCTATCACAGTTGTCCGCACAGCTGCCACCAGTGCTGCGGCTACAGATGCTCTGGCAAACAAGGATGCACAGACAGTGGCAATTCTGGGCAGCGGCAAACAGGGAAAGGCACACGCACAGGCTATGATAGCCGTAAGAGATATAAAGAAAGTGTATATGTGGGACCTTTATATGGAAGCCGCAGAAAAAGCCTGCCAGGCACTTGCTGTGCAGTACCCGGATGTTGAGTTCATTCCTTGTGAAAAGGCAAAGGATGCTGTTGCAGATGCTGATATTGTCTGCACCTGTACACCGGGCAAAACAGAAGACCCTGTACTGCTGGGCAGCTGGATAAAGAAAGGCGCACATATAAATGCTGTGGGTACCTGCACTGCTACAGGCCGTGAGCTGGACGGTGAAGCAATTAAAAATGCCACAGTGTTTACCGACTGGAACGAAGCTGTTCTCCGTGACGGCGGCGATATACTGCTGAATGTCAGAAAGGGTGAACTGGATGCAGTTCCACATCTGCAGGAGGTTGGTACAGTGCTGAACGGTACACACCCCGGCCGCACTTCAGCAGAAGAAATCACAATTTTTGAATCAATCGGTATTTCTGTAGAGGATATTGTGGCAGCCAAAATGGTGTATGACAATGCAAAGGCAACCGGCACAGGAACATGGGTTGAATTCTGACAATAAAAAATATAACGACAAACAATATCATTAAAATAAAAAATATGTCATTCTGAGGAACGATATAACGAAGAATCTTTACTTTAATAATATGATAAAGATTCTTCGCTTCGCTCAGAATGACATTTTAGTTTTTTATTAAGAAGGGTTCTGAAGAAATGCCTGACTTAATTGTGTTGTGGGAATAAGGCTTCCTTTTTGATTATAATTTAAGCATTCGGTAACCTACGCCTATGTGTGTCTGGATATACTGTACGGAATTATCTCCGGATTCAAGCTTCTTTCTTAAAGTAGCCATAAATACTCGCAGACTTGCCACATAGTTATCCCAGCTGCAGCCCCATACATTCTGTGTGATGTATGTGTGTGTCAGCACTTTGCCGGCATTTTTTGCCATAAGGCACAGCAGCTTATATTCTATTGGTGTAAGATGCAGCTCTTTTTCGTCCATGTAGGCACAGCCTGCAGCATAATCTATTTTAAGATTGCCATTGATAAAAACAGAGCTTGCGGCAGAGTTTTCTTCCTGTATGGTTGCCAGACGTCTCTGTGTCACGCGCAGTCTTGCCAGAAGCTCTTCCACAGAAAAAGGTTTTGTCAGATAATCGTCGGCACCGGCATCCAGGGCGGCTATTTTGTCATCAACCTCGCTTCTTGCACTTATAACGATGATAGGCATATTTGTCCAGCTGCGTATTCTGCTTATAACTTCCACACCGTCCATATCCGGCAGGCCAAGGTCCAGCAGCATTATATCCGGGTTGCGCAGGGTTGTTTCTTTTATAGCACTTTCGCCGTCAGGAGCAGTGCAGAATTTGTAATCGTTTGTCTTAAGTGTTGTTGTTATAAGATTTCGCACAGGTGTGTCGTCTTCCACAACAAGTATAAGCGTTTTATTCATGTAGTTCCACCTCGTTTAACGGTAAAGTAAAGCTGAATATACAGCCGTGGGGAGTGTTATCTGAAAGAGATATTTCTCCGCCGTGTATATTGATGATTGATTTGCATAGCGAAAGCCCCAGCCCCATGCTGCGGCGGCTGTCTGCAATTTTTTGTTTCCTGTAAAGAATTTTTCAAAAACGTGGGCTTTGTCTTTGTCTTCAATCCCGGGCCCTGTGTCGGCTACACTTATCACGGCCCGGTTGTCTTTTCGCCGGGCAGTCACAGTGATATCACAGGACGAAGGCGTGTATTTCAACGCATTGTCCAGCAGATTGATTATAACCTGTGTTATCAGGCTTACATCAATTTTTGCTATAAGAAGTTCGTCTTTTATATTTACGGATATTTTTCTGTCCGGTCTGCTGCGGCTGATGTGGGTGATAGCCTCATATATCACTTCGTCCAAAAGCTCGGACGACAGGTTCAGATTCATTCTGCCTTCTTCGATTTTTGTAACCGACAGCAGATTTTCCACAATGTTTATCAGCCACATGGAATCATCGTAAATATCTGTGAAAACGTGTTTTCGTGTGATATCATCCATTCTTTGGTAGTTTGATATCAGGTTGCTCGCATTCCCTGAAATAGAGGTAAGCGGAGTGCGTAGGTCGTGGGATATGGTGGACAGCAGGTTAGCACGCAGTTGTTCATTTTTGGCCATTACGGCGGCCTCTTCTTTTTCCCTGGTATTGTTTCGGTTATCCAATGCCAGAGCACATTCGCCAAGAATAGAAAGTACCATACTGCTTTCAAAGCTGTCCATCGGGTTGTTGTTTATATATATGCCGATGACACCATATATGTTTTCATCGGTTTTTATTGCCAGATACAGGCCTTTCAGGTCCTGCATTGTTTCTGTACCTGCTCCGGTGCGCCTGCCTGTTTTCATAGCGTGCATGGCTCCGTTTTCTTCTGTGAAATAGCCGAACGGATTTTTTTTGCCCGGTGAAGTAAATGCAGATATGCCTTCGCTCAGCCTGTTTTTGCTGTAAGGATATGCAATAACGTCCCTGTCCAGCAGCTTCATAAGCTGGTTTGCTGTGATTTTCAGCACATCTGTATCACTTTCAGCCTTCTGGAGCATCTGGTTGGTTTCCAGAAGAATCTGTGTGCGGAATGCAGCCTGTGTGGACTGTCTTGCATTGTCCTGCAGTCTTGTGGCAAGAGTGCCGGTGATAAGTGAAGCAATCAGCATTATTGCAAAGGTAAAAGGGTAGCCTGCAGCATAAGCGTGAAGGGTGAGTCTCGGTTCAGTGAAAAAGAAATTGAACAGCAAAACACTGCACAGAGATGCTATTACACTGGAGGTGTGGCTCTGGGTTACAAGGGAAGAAATAAGAACCCCCAGAATATATACGGTGATTATATTGGATTCTGTGAAATTGAACCG
>JAFQAF010000103.1 GCA_017400025.1 Oscillospiraceae bacterium | reverse complement strand
GAGGTTATCCGCGGAGAGGAAGCCCCACAGCAGAACTACAACACCATTTTTAAAATAGAAGGCATGATGTGCCGGCACTGTGTACGCCACGTTACAAATGCACTGAACAGTGTGGAAGGCACTGCAGACGTAGTGGTGGACCTTGATGGCGGCCAGGCTTTCTTCACTGCAGAGGAAAGCAATATTGAAGCACTGAAAGCCGCTGTGACAGAGGCCGGCTATGAGGTGACAGAGGTTATCAATGCACGGAATGTGCACTCAGATACAAACAACGAAAAGGAGAAAACACAAATGGTACTGAAAATTGAAGGTATGATGTGCAAACACTGTGTTATGCACGTGGAAAAAGCACTGAAAGCTGTAGAAGGCGCACAGGACGTAGTTGTAAGCCTGGAAGAAAAACAGGCTGCAGTTACAGCAGACCCTGCACTGGAAGCAGCATTGGTAGCAGCAGTTAAAGATGCAGGCTACGAAGTTACAGAAGTAGTGCAATAATCTATACTGTAATAAAACACAAAGGCACGGCTGAATTCTGCCGTGCCTTGTTTTGTTGTATGATTGAATTCTAATGTTGTGGATTATCTTGCTTTGAGAAGTTTTGTGAGCAGGGCCACAAATTTTTCTCTGTTGGCGGAGAATGCAAAGTCGCAGTTTGGTTCTCTGTCATAGTAGCGTTTGTCCACATCAACGATGGACATACCGTCAGAGTTGCCGCCGCCGAAGTCAACGTCAACATACATAGGTCTCACGTCTTCGCACACTTCCTTGTCCAGCAGGTAGAGAACAGCCAGTGCATCGTGTACAGGGGCCATATCATCACCCATCGGCTGGAATGTAGAGTAGCCGCGGATACGCTGTTTAATCATATCTGCTGCTGCCAGACAGGCTTTTGTGCCGCCGGCTTCGATAATATCTGCCTCGCTGCCTTTTACGCAGGCTTTGTGTGTGGCGTCCAGAGGAACAACTGTGATTTTTGCGCCGCAGTCCATAACAATTTTTGCTGCTTCAGGGTCGCACCACCAGTTGAATTCAGCTGCTGCAGTTTTGTTGCCGTGGGCATAGGCTGCACCCATTATAACGATTTCTTCGATGTTTTCCACGATTTCAGGTTTTGCCCTGAAAGCCAGTGCCAGGTTTGTGAGAGGGCCTACCGGCACAAGTGTAACCTTTTCCTTTGTTTCTGTGAGGTATTTGATATAGAAGGAAACAGCATCAATATCCTCTGCTTTTTTGTTTTTGCTTGGTGGCAGTTCCAGCCAGTCGCCGTGGATTTCCATTTCCCTGAATTCCTTGCCGCCGTACGGCACTTCAGGTCTGCGCCATGCAGGCAGTGTGGAAACCAGCGGCAGGTGTGCGCCTTTGTAAACAGGAATTTCTTCCCTGCCCAGGTATTCCAGCAGGCGCAGTGTATTTTCTGTGGTATATGTAATACCGCGGTTTCCGTTTACAGAACAGATGCCCACAACCTCCAGCTCTTCTGCTGCAAGTGCACACATAACAGCTATGGCATCATCTGTGCCTGTATCTACGTCAAGTATAATTTTGCGCATAGTAAACTCTCCTTTTTACGATTATAATCTTATTTTTATTTTATTATATCCACCGCCAATAATCAATTGGCATTAGATACGAATATATTTGCTTTTTATTTACAGATTAATTTTATTTAAAAAAAAGGGTGTCCGCAGACACCCTTTGAATAAGTATAAACTTAGAATGGTTTCCAGCCAAATGTTGTAAGAGCAAACATAATTGCACAAGCAAGTGCAAGGAATGCAAGTACCTTTGGAACTGCCCATTTAATCCATTTAGGGAATGGAACGCCAGCTGTTACGAGGGAGCCAACTGTCCAGCCAAGGAATGGAGAAACCATGTTTGTGAAACCGTCACCGTACTGGAATGCCTGTACAGCCAGTTCTGGCATCATACCGAGTGTTTCAGCGATAGGTGCAAGAATTGGAACCAGGATAGCAGCTTTGGAGGATGCAGATGGGATAATCATGTTAACTACAGAGATAACCAGAGTCATACCAACAGATGCAACAGCCAGAGGCAGGCCCATCAGAGGACGTGTGATCCAGTAAACGATTGTGTGCAGGATGTTACCGTTTGTCATAACAAGGGACATAACCTTTGCAAGACCGATAACAAATGCTACGAATGCCATGGAAGCAAGACCTTTTGCAAATTCATTACCGATTTTGTCCATGGAGAAACCGCCGATAATACCGCAGAGGATAGCTACAACGATACCAACAGCGATCATCATTGGGAATGTAATTGATGTATCGCCTGTGATCATTGGATAGCCAACAAGAAGCAGGTACTGGCCGATGTAGATAAGAAGAACAGCGATTGTTCTGCCGGAAAGTTTTGTTTCTTTCAGAGAAGATGTATCAACTTCTTCTTCTGTTGGTCTCCAGCCTTCGTCCCACATAAGGGATTTAGTTGGGTCTTTCTTGATTTTCTTAGCGTAGGAAACCAGGAAGAACATACCAACGAGCATAAATACGTTCATGGAGATGAACATTGTGAAGAATGTACCATAGATCTGGCAACCCATCAGCATCTGTGTTGTAACCTGTTTTGTAGGGCCTGTACCGAAGCCCAGCAGTGTAGCGTATGTAGAAACGCCGATAGCACAGATAGGGTCAAGTTTAAGTTTTTTGGCGAACATAACGCCAACAGGAACGATAGCGATAAGAGCGTCAGAGCCGCCGAATGCGCCCAGGTAAACCATCAGAGCGAACATAACCATCAGCAGGATTGTGTCGTCTTTATCTTTCAGTTTGTAGATAGCCCAGTCAAGGAATTCATCGAATGCACCTGTGCCCATAACGATGGCAACAGAAGCACCGGAAACCATAACTGCGTAACCGATAAGGGCGGATGATGTAAGACCGTCAAGGATTGTCATAAACATGGCAACCGGGCTTACAGGTGTCTGAGCTTCCAGCCAGATAAACTGGTCGCCGAGGATTTTGCCTGTTTCTGGGTCTGTAGCGAACTGACCTGCCGGGATAACGTATGTCAGCAAGCTGGTGATAAACAGAAGGCTCATCATGATCCAGAACAGATGAGGCATTTTAAACGCCTTTTTTTCTTTGGTTGTATTAGCCATAGCCAATCTCCTTTTCTAAAGATTTTTTAAAACGTTTTCGGTCCTTATTAAAAATACATTTTCCAATATCTGAGCCCACTGGGAGCCGCACTCCCCACAGATATAGTTTACTGTAAATTTATGCAAACCATTACAGACTTATTCTAACAGAATTTTGTCGAAAATCCTATTGATAATATTAACAAAATCTTCACAATTAATTTGTATATTTGTTTAAATCTTTTTCGAACACGTTCGAAAAATCAAATATACACAAAATCACTCCATTTTTTGCCTCAAGATTTTGTTGACTTTTACCTTCGGATAATATAATATGAAATTATAAAGAAAAGTGTGCCCCACTCACGCTTTTGAAGTATATTTTCGTTCAGATTTGCGGTTTATGTATATGAACATATTTTTAT
>JAFQAF010000102.1 GCA_017400025.1 Oscillospiraceae bacterium | reverse complement strand
GGTATCAGCATTGACCAGGTTCTGATGATGGGCGGCACTCTCAACAAAGTAAATGCTCTCACAGCCCTGGAATGCGGCAAATATGAAATGTTTGAAAAAGGCGACCTGACAAGACAGGAACTTATTGATTTCATTATGGAACTGTGGCAGGCAGACGGCTCTTTCAGATACAAAACCATGGCAAACGACGGCGTTTCACCGGTAAGACTCACAGCATCTGCAGTTACAGGTCTTGCACTTTCCGGCGAAACAGGCATAGAAGGCGAAATCACTGATGCAGTGCAGCAGGGTGCTGAATTTGTGAAAAACAATATCAAAGCTTCAGACAGCCCTGAAGATATCACATCAGCAATCATTGCACTGAATACAGTTGGTCTTCCGGCAGAAGATGCTTCCGGCCGGGATATGACAGAATGGCTGATAAAATATCAGAGAAAAGACGGCTCCTTCTCTTTTGACGAAACAGCAAAAAAAGGCAATGAGAAAGATACTGCCATGGCTATGCTTGGCCTTGCAAGCCGGTACAGATACAATACAGGTATGTCTTCAATTTATGAAATGTCTGATGTTCTGGGCGGCACACACAATAAGCTGAGCCCTGAATGGCAGATGAACATCAAGCTGATGACAGGCTTTATCTATATGATGATCTGCTTCCTGCTTGGTCTGCTTATTGTTTCCAGATACAGAATCTGGAAATGGAAAAAAGAAGGCATCTGGGATTACGAAAAGAACCGTATGATGTCTGACGAAGACATTGCAAAGGTGAAACGGAGAAAAGCTGCTGAAGCTGCACAGACTGAAGAAAAAGATGCAGAATAAACCCGGAAAAGGGAAAATGTTGATTGAATCACCTTTATCCTGACACAAATGGTATACATATGTGTAAATTTGTCAAACATATATTTGACAATATATACTTTAGTGGTATAATTAAATCATAAAAAACAGAAAAGCGATGCAAAACCTTTGTTTTGCGTCGCTTTTGAATTAGAGAAAATAAAGAGAAAGAGAGGATATGTGAAATTGAGCACAAGATCAAAATCACTTATTGACGAAACAGTCAAACCCTCAACCACCATAATCCTGCTGGCATGGCCGGTTTTTGTGGAACAGGTACTGTCCACACTGGTACATTCTGTAGATACAGCTATGGTTGGTTCCCTTGGTGCCGTTGCCACTGCATCAGTTTCTATCAGCGGTACACCTATGATGCTGATTAACGGCATAGTAATGTCTTTCGGCATGGGTTTTACAGCACTCATTGCCCGTATGGTAGGCGCACAGAATTTTGAAAGGGCACGCTCACTTACAAGACAGGCTTTGACTACTGTTTTTATGCTGGGTATCCCTATGGCGCTTATCTGCTATGTACTTTCAGATGATATTCCACGCTGGATGGGTGCAGCCCCTGATGTACTGCGGCTTGCAACAGGCTATAACAAGATTATGGCCTACGGTATGATATTCCGCACACTTACAATGGTGCTTTCTGCCATTCACCGCGGTTACGGTGATACAAAAACACCTATGATTGTAAACACCTGTGTAAACCTTGCCAACGTAGTGGGCAACTATCTGCTTATTTACGCACCGCATGATGTTACACTTTTCGGCAAAACATTCCACGTATGGGGCGCAGGCTGGGGTGTAAACGGTGCAGCAGCTTCCACTACAGGTACAATTGCAATCGGTGCAATTATAATGCTGTGTCTGGTATTCTTCAGACCAAGCAGACTGCAGATATCCATAAAAGACAGCTTTAAACTGGTAAAAACAGATATGCAGGCTGTTACCACTATTTCAATCCCTCTTATGCTTCAGCGTTTCGTAATGGGCGCCGCATCAGTTGTTATTGCTTCCACAGTTGCTTCCCTTGGCACTGTTGCAGTTGCCTCCAACTCACTGGCAGCTACAATTGAATCCTTCTGCTATATGCCAGGTTTTGCATTTGCTTCTGCCGCCACCACACTTACAGGCCAGTCCCTGGGCGCAGAAAGACCGGACCTTGGCGAAAGATATGTGGCTACATGTATCAAAATAGCATCTGTTGCAATGGGTGTGGGTTCATTGCTTCTGTTCATATTCTCACCACAGATTATTTCTCTATTTACACCGGATGCAGAGGTTATAAAAACAGGCAGCCAGCTGGTAAAACTCCTTGCCACAATCCAGATACCTTGTGCTGTTGCCGATATTTTCTCCGGCGCACTCCGCGGTGCAGGGGATACAAAGGTACCATTCCTGATGACACTGGTATCAATGTGGGGTGTACGTGTACTGGGTGCTACAATATTTATCCGCTTTATGGGTCTCAGCATCCATTGGGTAATCATTGCCATGAACACAGACAACATTGTACGTATGGTTCTCTTCTGGCTGCGTTACAGACAGGGCGAATGGAAAAAACTCCGCTTCTGATGCTAATTACATAAAAATAAAGCCGTCAGTTATCTGACGGCTTTTATAATTATATTCTGTAAAATTCCAGCATTTCTTCCAGCACAGCCTTGAATTTTTCTCTGTCTGCCCATTCGAGTACATCAACATTCAATGGCTTTTTCTGTTTGTTGCGTTTGTCTACTATTGTCCAGCCGGCATTGGGGCCTTTTGTTTCCACAGAAACATGATATTTTGTAGTTCTGCCGATTGACTGGTCCAGAACGTATGCAACGGTAACAGCATCATATATAGTCTGCAGTTTGTCGTCTTCCGGGGCTTTCTCTCTTCTGCCGATCATAAAGCCAAGGATATGGTCAAATACCTCTTTTATCTTTGTTTCACGGCCCTGGAGGGAACGGAGCTCGTCTATTGTCAGATAAGCATATTCTGTGCCGTCAAGCCCGCACATTGTAACAGGTACACCGGATTTGAAAACATAGTTGCAGGCATCCGGGTCAACCCATATATTGAATTCAGCTTTTGCGGTTATGTTACCGTCATAAGTTGAGCCGCCCATACACCATATACGTTTTATAAGAGGCTTGATTTCCGGATAGCGCATAAATGTAATAGCAATGTTTGTGAGAGGTCCAAGAGTAATGAGTTCAAGCTCACCGGCTGCCTTTATTGCTTCATCACGGATAATATCCCAGGCATAACCGTCAGGTTTTCTGTCAGTGGCAGGCAGTTCATAGCCGCCCAGACCACCTTTGCCGTGGACGTCGCCGGCATCTTCAGCCTTGATAAAAAGAGGATTTTCAGCACCGATGCCTATTTTGCAGTCAATGCCAAGATAATCAGCCAGTCTTATGGCGTTTTCGCTTGTATACTTATATGGTACGTTGCCTACAACAGGTGTTATGGCTTTTATATCCAGTTCCGGGTGTGCTTTTGCCAGCATAATGGCTATTGTGTCATCCACACCGGGGTCGGTATCAATTATTACAGGTCTTCTTAACATATTCGGCCTCCTTAATAGTTTTTGCAGGCATCAATGATAAGCTGTGCAAAAGCTTCGCGGTCTATGTCTACACCTACGAGAGCATTGTCCTTTGCTTTATCACGCCATGGAGTGAAATTGCATATTGTGGCAGCATATGTTTCTCTGCCATCAATATCCACACGAACTGTACCGGGTCTGGTTTTTATGATTTCCGGGTACAGCAGGTATGTAATTGTTACTGCATCGTGTACGGCACAGCCGTCAACCCGGGCAACCTTTCTGTACATTGCAAGATAAAATTCAAAGGCTTCCGCCACAAAATCACCGGCTTTTGTGCCGAGACTGCGGAGTATATCTATTTCATCAGCCATAAACATTGCCTTGAGAGTAACATCAAGACCGCACATTACAATCGGTACATCACTGGCAAAAACAATATTTGCAGCTTCAGGGTCAGCCAGAATATTGAATTCAGCAGTTGCATTGGAGTTACCTTGATATGCACCGCCACCCATCAGAACTATTTTTTCTATTTTGTCTTTCAGATGAGGGTAGCAGAGAAGAAGGACAGCAATATTTGTCAGTGGGCCGGTAGGTACAATAGTGATTTTTTCATCGCTTTCTTCAAGTGTTTTTCTTATGAAGGAAACAGCATCCAGTTTTTCGGCCTGCTTACCAGCCACAGGCAGTACAGCAGTGCCAAGACCGGATTCACCGTGGGCATAAGCAGCTATAATCTGTTCACGGATCAGCGGCCTGTCCTGTCCCATAGCGACAGGTATATCAGCCCTGCCAAAATACTCTACAACGTCGAGAGTGTTTCTTGTGGTTTTTTCAATTGTCTGATTGCCGGCAACTGTAGTAATGCCTCTGATATCAAGCTTTTCAGCCTGCAGTGCAAGCACAAGGGCTACAGCATCATCAATACCGGTATCGACATCAATTATAACAGGTATTTTACTCATTTTATCCTCCGCAGATTTTTATTCTATACAGATATAATATCATATAATAAAACAAAAATAAACAATTTTACACGTTGTTTTTGAATAATGTATTGACTAAATCTGCTTAAAATGATAGTATAATTCTGCTAAATACTAAATAATAAACAGAGGGCATTATGGACGCAACATTTGTATTTATTCTTGAAGTAATCGGCACCGTTACTTTCGCATTTTCCGGTGCTTATGTAGCTATAAACCAGGACCTTGACTGGCTTGGCATTGTTCTTATGGCTGTATGTACAGCTTGCGGCGGCGGTATGACACGTGACGTTATCATTGACAATACACCGGCAAACCTTTTCAAAAATCCTACATACGTTATCATGGCAGTTGCAGTTGCATTTATCACAATTGCAATTTACAAACCGCTGATGAAACATGAAAAAAGAAAAAAAATCATGTTTACAATTGACACACTGGATGCTGTAGGTCTGGCTATCTTTACTGTTGTTGGTATGCAGGTAGCTATCGGCCAGGGTTTTGCAGACAATGCTTTCCTTGTTTGCTTCTGTGGTGTTCTTTCTGCAGTAGGCGGCGGTCTTCTGCGTGATATTATGGTAAACAGAACACCTATAGTTCTTTCAAAAGAAATTTATGCAACAGCTTCAATTCCGGGTGCAATTTTCTACTATTTCACACCTGCAATCATCGGCGAAGTACCAAGTGCACTTATCACACTTGTAATTATCTTCGCTATCAGAATGTGGTCTATCATCAACAAGAAAAACCTGCCAATGGTAGAAAAAATTGTTGTAGACTGATAATTTGACAATGCATTGAATGCCGCCATAAGTCAAAAAACAGTTGACATTTTGGCGGCATTATTGTATTATATTTAGGCATAACAGCAAGCCGCTGTGGTGGAATAGGCAGACACAAGGGACTTAAAATCCCTCGTTAGCAATAACGTACCGGTTCAAGTCCGGTTAGCGGCACCAGACCCGTCAGTTTTTTACTGACGGGTTTTTTGTTTATTCACTGACAATAAAAAAGAAGGGATACCCCTCTTTTTTATTTATTGTATTCTTCCCATGCTTTGCTGATATAACCGGACAGGCCTTTGTAATAATCTTCATCATAAGGCACAAAAAGATATGCTTCGTTTTTAAATTCCTCACAGTTGTATTTTTCAGTACCGAAATAGTTTTCAGCATGAATATCTACACAGCGCGGGTAGCCGTTTCCTGTGAATTTATAGAATTTCCTT
>JAFQAF010000101.1 GCA_017400025.1 Oscillospiraceae bacterium | reverse complement strand
TATATAAATTTAAAATTATTATATAATAATATAACATTATATTATCATATAAAGCAATAAAAGCTATGGCGTAAGCCATAGCTTTTATTATCTGTATATTCAGCCGTTAACTTTATCAATAAAGCGCATAAATGCTGCTCTGCCTTCAGCAGTACATTTGTAAACGCCTGCATCTTCCAGAACTTCCTTGAAAACTCTGCCTGTTTCCTGTCTGAGAATTTCTTCTGTGTTTTCGGCTGTAAATGTATATTTTTCTTTCAGCCGGTCAATCCAGTCTGCATGTTTTTCAAGAGTTTCATCAGCACGCAGGTCTGCCCCTGCAAGTACAGCTGTTTTCAGGCTGTCCAGTTCTCTGCTGAGTCTGCCCGGGAGAACAGCCAGCCCCATAACCTCAATAAGACCGATATTTTCTTTTTTGATATGGTGGAGGGATGGGTTTGGATGATATACACCCAGCGGTCTGTCCTCAGTGGTGATGTTATTTCTCAACACCAGGTCCAGCTGGTAGTTTTCGCCCACTTTTCTGGCGATTGGTGTGATTGTATTGTGTGGCACACCTTCTGTATATGCACATACAAATGCGGCTTCGTCTGTGTATTCACGCCATTCCAGCAGAATCTTGTCTGCCAGTTCTATAAGGCGGTCTGTGTCCGGTGAAGACAGACGAATAACAGACATAGGCCATTTTACTATGCCGGCCTGCACATCCTCATAGCCTCTGAACACAATTTCCTTTTCGATACCGGCCTTTGCCATTGTAAAGGTGTAGTTACCGCCCTGGAAATGGTCATGGCTCAAGATTGAGCCGCCAACTATAGGCAGGTCTGCATTGGAGCCCACAAAGTAGTGCGGGAACTGTTTTACAAAGTCCAGCAGTTTGCCGAAAGTGGCTTTTTCTATTTTCATAGGAATATGCTGACTGTTGAAAACAATGCAGTGCTCGTTGTAATAAACGTATGGGGAATACTGGAAGAACCAGTCTGAATCATTGATAGTAACCGGGATAATTCTGTGGTTCTGTCTGGCAGGATGGTTCATTCTGCCTGCATAGCCTTCGTTTTCCCGGCAGAGCTGGCACTTGGGATAATTGGACTGAGGTGCATTTTTTTCTGCAGCGATGGCGCGCGGGTCTTTTTCCGGTTTGGAAAGGTTTATTGTAATATCCAGTTCGCCGTATTCGCAATCAAATTTCCACTTTTTGTCCCTTGCCACACGTTCTGTGCGGATATAGTTTGTATTTCTGGACAGGTTGTAGTACCAGTCTGTTGCCTTTCTGCTGTCCTGTGCATACAGCTGTGCAAACTGTTTTCTCACTGTGGATGGGAAAGGTGTGAAAACGCCCATCAGCTTTGTATCAAACAGGTCATAGGCTGTTAAGTTGTCATCACATACGCCTCTTTCCACCGCATCTGCAATAAGGACAGAAAGAATTTCTTCCAGACCTGCTGTTTTTGCAGGCTGTGCATCTGTTTCTATGCTGTTCAGTTGCATAACTTCCAGCACTCTGTTCACAGCGAAAATACGGTCCTCTTTTTCAATAAGGCCCTTTTCCACTGCATAGTCAACAAGAGCAAGAATATAGGAATCAACCATCAGAATTCACCTTCTTTTACAAGTATGCCGCCTTCTGCACGGATAGAAAGCACGTGACATCTGCCGGCGCCAAGAGCGTTTTCCATTGCTGTTTTGAATGTATCAAGATAATCCAGCGGAACAAATGCCTGGATAGTGCCTGCAAAGCCGCCGCCATGTACGCGGCATGCACCTTTTTTGCCCGCCAGCAGTTTTTCTGCCAGTGCCAGGGCAAAAGCAACTTCCTGGTGTTTTGTCCGTCCTGTAGGAGTTACATTCTGTAAAAATCTCCAGGAGGAAAGACCGGACTCTGTAACATATCTGAGGAATGTATCAAAATCGTTGTTTTTCAGTGCATCTTTCTGGAGAGCAACACGTTTGTTTTCTGCAAAAATGTGCATTGCACGCAGTGTAGCCCTATCGCCTGCTGCTTCTCTCACTTTTGCGATGTTTGCATAGAATTCCTCTTCATCCACTTCACGCAGATATTCCTTGCTGAATACTCTGCACACATTTTTCAGTTCAACTGTGATAGCTGCATATTCATCAGTAAGGTCGGCATGGTCTGCACCGGAATCAATAATGCACAGCGCATAGCCGTTGGCTGTAAGGTCAAGGTCAATTTTTTCCACCACAGGGTTGGCTGTATCGGCAAAGTCAATACCGATAACGCTGCCTACGGATGAGGCTGTCTGGTCCATAAGACCGCAAGGCTTGCCGAAATAAACATTTTCTGCCCACTGGCCAATCTGTGCAATTTCCACATCAGTTGCTTTTGCACCGTTGTACAGGTGGTTGATGATTGTGCCAATCAGCACTTCGTAAGCTGCAGAGCTGGACAGACCGCTGCCCGGCAGAACTGTGGAAGTAACATAGGCATCAAAGCCTTTTACCTCACAGCCCATCTGCATAAATTTTGCAGCGATACCGCGGATAAGGGAATTTGTAGTGTTTTTTTCTTCTTCTTTTATTTCAATATCGTTAAGGTCAATCACACTCATAGGGTAGCCTTCTGACAGCACGCGTATAATGGCTGTGTCATTTGGTTTTACCCATGCCAGCATTTCCAGATTTACTGCACCTGCCAGCACACAGCCGTGCTGATGGTCAGTGTGGTTGCCGGAAAGTTCTGTTCTGCCTGGGGCAGAAAACAGATACTGTGCTTTTGTACCAAAGTTCTTTTCAAATTCAGGATTAATATATGTCACAATATCACCTCTGTCAAAGATATATGTATGATTTTCACTGTATACACAATATGGCTGCTATATTCAGCAGCCATATTAAAAGTTTAATTAAAATACTCCCGCTGCATCAAGTCCTATAACTATAACCAGTACGGCAAGGGCCGCACTCGCAAGAGCTATCACAATATTCAGCTGTTTTTCTGTAACGTTCAGCTTTGCATACTGCTGTTCTTTCATCAGCTGCCACATAGGCTTGATTTCCACATCAGTATTTTCCCAATCTCCGTCTTCGTCCATTTCATCATTTTCTTCAGAAAGGATTTCGTCCCGGATAATTTCGTTTTTTTCTTTGTTTTCCATTATTTCTTTTTAACGTATTTGCGGATGTCAAGAGCAACAGCGATTACGATAACAAGACCCTGTGCAATGTAGTTGTAGTATGGGTTTACCTGGAGGAACTGCAGAACAACTTTCAGAAGTTCAAATACCAGAACACCAACCAGGATGCCGCCTACAGTACCGATACCACCTGTTGTGGAAACACCACCGATTGTACAACCAGCGATAGCTTCCAGTTCGTAACCATTACCCAGTGAGGATGATGCACCACCGGATTTAGCAGCCAGCAGATAACCTGCCATAGCATACATAAAACCTGCCATTGTGTAGATAAGGATTTTGGATTTCTTTGTATTTACACCGGAAACTTCAGCAGCGTTTTCGTTACCGCCGATAGCGTACATATATTTACCATAAGTTGTTTTGTTGTAAAGGAACCAGAAAATTCCAAAGAAGATAACAGCAACAATCAGATAAAGAGGAATACCTGCAAAGCTGTCAGTATTGAAGAATTTTCTGTTGATGAATGTTGTATATGCTTTCTGGAAACCACCGATTGGCTGTGCATTTGTAAAGATAAGACAGCAGCCGTAGATAATTGTCTGTGTACCAAGTGTTGCGATAAATGGTGGTACATTCAGAATAGAAATAACGATACCATTAAGGCAGCCAATAACACAACCAACAGCCAGAACGATAAGAAGAACAACCCACATATTCATTTCAGGCATGTTTGGAAGGAGGCGGCCTGTGTAGTCAGCACGCTGGAGGAGAACACCTGCGATACATGCTGCCAGACCAACCTGACGGCCGGCGGAAAGGTCTGTACCTTTTGTGATAAGACATCCTGAAACGCCCAGAGCAATCAGGAAACGTACAGCTGTGTTGGATGAAAGGTTATTGAAGTTTGCCATTGAGAAGAAGTTATCTACTGTGAAACAGCAGTACAGAGCAACCAATACCATAGCAACCACGATAGGGTTGCCTTTAATATAAGCCCACGCTTTCTGTGGGAAAGACTGTTTAGTTTTCATAATATTATGTAATCCTCCTTATTCAAACTGAGTTGCCAGTTCCATAATGTTTTCCTGTGTGGCATCTTTGCCGTCGATAAAGCCTGTTACTCGGCCGTCACACATAACCATAACTCTGTCTGACATACCGATAATTTCGGCCATTTCACTGGAAATCATAATGATGCTCTTACCCTGTTTTGCAAGGTCGGCAATAATTGTATAAATTTCGTATTTTGCACCAACGTCGATACCACGTGTAGGCTCATCAAGGATAAGAACATCCGGATTGTTTGCCAGCCAGCGTCCGATAAGAACTTTCTGCTGGTTACCGCCGGACAGAGACTGAATCTGTGTCTTGCTGGATGGAGTTTTTGTGTTCATTTTCTTGATATTGTCCTGCACCAGATCCTCAATCTTTCTGTCGTTGATCATAACGCCGAAGTCAAGGTACTGATTGAGGGAAGCGATAGAAATATTGTCTGCAATTGACAGAACGCCCATGATACCTGTAGCACGGCGGTCTTCTGTCAGCATGGCTATACCATTGTCGATAGCATCTTTAGGGCGGCTGATTTTCATTTCTTTGCCCTGATATCTGATAGTGCCTTTGGAGTGTGAACGGATACCGAAGATGCCTTCCATCAGTTCTGTACGCTGTGCACCAACCAGGCCGGCAACACCCAGGATTTCACCTTTGCGCACATTGAAATTGACATTTCTGAAAGAGCGAGGATTGATAGATGTGAAATCTTCAACCTCGAACACAACTTCACCTGGCACATTTTCTCTTGGCGGATAGAGGTTTGCAAGTTCACGGCCAACCATCCTGGTTATAATAAGGTCAGTTGTCAGTTCCTTTGCATCCCATGTGCCTACATACTGGCCGTCACGCATGATGGTAACTTCGTCGGAAATGCGGAGGATTTCGTCCATTTTATGTGAGATATAAACTATTGAAACACCTTCTGCTTTAAGGTCTTCAATAATTC
Source organism: Oscillospiraceae bacterium (assembly GCA_017400025.1). Next base: position 45 of record JAFQAF010000101.1, on the reverse strand, counting down.
TGAACAGGGCTTCAACTTCGTTCTGTGTGAGAGAAGATGTAGGTT
>JAFQAF010000100.1 GCA_017400025.1 Oscillospiraceae bacterium | reverse complement strand
GAGATAAAGCCATAGAACTGGTAAAAGAGCACGATGGCGAACTGGACCCGCTGTGTGTACGTGATTTCTGTGATTTTACAGGTTATACAGAAGCAGAGTTTTGGAAAATTGTGGATAAATTTTATAACAAAGAATTGTTCTGCAAAAACCGGCAAGGGAAATGGGTTCTTAAAGACCCACTATACAAAAAGCTCTAATCGGCGTTATGAGCCGTTTATAGAATATATCTCCACACTAAAAAGCAACAGCAGAGAGAATACTCTGCCGTTGCTTTTTTAAGATTAATTTGAAATTATGTATAGGTTTTGATTATACTTTCTGCAATTTCTTTCTTGCTTTTACACATATCCATAGCCTGTTTTTCAATATGTCTGTGGGCCTGTTCTTCGGTCATATTCATTTCACCAATCAGAATCCATTTGGCGCGGTTTATAACACGTATTTCTTCAAGTTTGTCTGCTGCTGACTGTTCGCTTTGTTCTTTTTTACGGTCACGCTCTCTGGCACTGGCCATCCAGCTTAATGCTGTGGACATAGTCCCTTTTGAAACAGGACGGGACAGTGTAAAAACACCAAATTCTGTTACTCTGCCTGTTATATCTGCATAAACGTCATTGTTGACAATAAGCAAAACCACAGTATTCCAATTTACACTTATATCTATAGCAAACCTCACACCAAAATCATCATTGGTTTTATTTATGATTACTATATCATATTTTTTTTCATCTATAGCTTTTCTTGCGCTGCCAATAGAATGTACACTGTCAATGGGGTTGAATACGCCATCCGGTAAAAGAGGTATAATAGCATTACTGAAATTAGCCACGGTAGACACTATCAACATACTGTACATGCGTTTTTTTTCAATCATAACTATGCCTCCTTTAATCTGAATATTGCGACATTACAATGTTATAATTTTTTTGACAATTAATTATAATCAGTTGATAAATAATTGACAATCAACTTTTATTTACAAAAAAATGCAACTGTTTTTTACAGGTTAAAATTGTTAACCGATCTATTTTTGTTAAAAACAGATTTTTTGCATTATAAATCGCATAGCTTTAATTAAATAAGTATAATGCTGAAAATATTTAATAACACATAAATTGTAAAAAAAATCTTAACAAAATAAGTGTTGACAAAATTTAAAAACAGCTGTATAATCCGATGCGTAAAGGCAATGGCGTCTTTCACTTATGTGAAAGGCGCCATTGCCTTTTGTTGTTTATTCGTATTAAAGGAGGACTAATTATGAAAACTGTACCTGAATTATTTGGCTGGCACATTTTTGACGACAAGGCCATGAAAGTAAGACTGCCACGGAAAGTGTATAAGTCTTTAAAGAAAACAATTGATGAAGGTGTTGAACTTGATAATTCCATAATAGATGATGTTGCACAGGCAATGAAAGACTGGGCTGTAAGTAATGGTGCAACCCATTATACACATTGGTCACAGCCGATGAACGGCCTTACAGCTGAAAAGCATGAGAGTTTCATTTCACCGACATCTGAAAACAGTGCTATATTTCGGTTTTCAGGTAAAGACCTGATAAGAGGAGAAGCAGACGGGTCATCTTTTCCATCCGGTGGACTGAGAGATACAGCAAAAGGCAGGGGATATACAATATGGGACCCTACATCCTATGCGTTTATAAAAGATAAAACCTTATATATACCTGCTGTTTTATGTTCTTATACAGGAGAAGCACTTGATTATAAAACACCTTTGCTGCGTTCTCTGGAGGCACTGAATAAACAGGCATTGAGAATTTTACGAATATTTGGTGATAAAACAACAAAAAGCGTTTATTCAATGGTGGGTCCTGAGCAGGAATACTTTCTGATAGATAAAAAATTATATGAGAAACGTCCGGATCTTATCAATGCAGGCCGAACACTTTTCGGAGCAAAGCCGGAAAAAGGTCAGGAATTGGACGACCACTATTACGGTGATATAAAACCCAGAGTTGCTGCATTTATGAACGAGCTTAATGAAGAACTGTGGAAGCTGGGAATTTTCGCTAAAACCGAACACAATGAAGTTGCTCCGGCACAGCACGAACTGGCAACTGTATATACAAGGGCAAACCTTGCTGCTGACCGCAACCTGATTACAATGGAGCTGATGAAAAAAATAGCTGCAAGACACGATATGGTGTGTCTGCTGAACGAAAAACCGTTTGCAGGTATGAACGGCAGTGGCAAACACAACAACTGGTCATTGGTTACAGACACGGGAATTAACTTGCTGTCACCGGGTGACGCACCACAGGATAACCTGCAGTTTATGACATTTCTGTGTGCGGTTATAAAAGCGGTAGATGACTATCAGTCTTTGCTGCGCCTGTCCGTTGCACACGCCAACAATGACCACCGCCTTGGTGCACAGGAAGCACCGCCTGCTATACTTTCTGTATTCCTGGGAGATGAACTGGAAGCAATAGTTGACTCCATATGCAGAAAAGAAAAATATACAAAACCTGTTCCGACACCTGTGGAACTGGGTGTTGCAGCAATTCCGAAAATCATAAAGGATAACACAGACAGAAACAGAACATCTCCGTTTGCATTTACAGGCAACAAGTTTGAATTCCGTATGCTTGGCTCATCTGTAAACATCGGTTTTGCAAACATTATGCTTAACAGTGCTGTAGCGGCAAGTCTGAAAGTTTTTGCAGACCGCCTTGAAGCTGCAGACAGCGAAATAATATTTGAAGAAACTGTAAGAGAGCTGATAAGGGATTCATTGACAACTCACAGAAGAATAATTTTCAACGGGGACGGCTACAAGGAACAGTGGATGGAAGAAGCCGAAAAACGTGCTCTGCTCAATCTGCGCACTACACCTGAATGTATACCTTACCTGTTGGAAAAGAGAAATGTGGATATGCTCACATCTATGGGGATTTTCACAGAATCTGAACTTAAGTCACGTTATATAGTGGAATTTGAAAAATATATAAACACTGTAAGTATTGAAGCCAGAACAATGATGAAGATGGCTGCAGGCGCTATTATTCCTGCGGTATGCAGATACACATCAGAATTGTCTGACTCTGTGCTGGCAAAAAAGGCTGTTGACCCATCACTTCAGTGTCTGTTTGAAACAGAGCTGGTTGAAAAGCTGTCAAAACTTACTGATGATATATCCAGTTGTGTTTCCGCTCTCGGCCAACGGCTTGAAGCGATACACGGCATCGAAGATGTAAAAACTGAAGCTTTTGCCGTAAAAGATACAGTGATACCTGCCATGGACAGTCTGAGAGCATCGTGTGACAAAGCTGAAAAGCTTACTGCGAAGGAATACTGGCCAATGCCTGATTATTCTGATTTGCTGTACAGTGTTAAAATGTAAAAATATCTGTCTGACAGATATTTCATATATAGGCTGCGGTGATATCCAACCCTTTCCTCCGCAGCCTGTATATCAAAGTTTTTGAGATTTTGAATGAGGTAAAACGAATGGAAAAAAGAAAGCAGATATATGAAGGTAAGGCAAAGAAAGTGTTTGCTACTGATGATGACCATTTTCTTATTGTTGAATATAAAGATGATGCAACAGCCTTTAATGGATTAAAAAAAGGCACTATCGCTGGGAAAGGCATTATCAATAATAAAATGAGCAATGTTTTTATGGAAATGCTTGAAAAACAGGGAGTTCCTACCCATTTTGCAGAACAGCTTTCTGACAGGGAGACATTGGTTAAAAAGGTTTCTATTATACCTCTTGAGGTTATTGTAAGAAATATTGCAGCCGGTTCCTTTTCAAAAAGATACGGTACAGAAGAAGGGTTGGTATTTGAAAGTCCTGTAATAGAGTTTTCATATAAAAATGACGATCTTGGTGATCCGCTGATTAATGATTATCATGCAGTTGCACTTAAGCTGATTACTGCTGATGAGATTGAAATAATAAAAAACTATGCTTTTAAAACAAACGATTTCCTTAAAAAATTCTGGTCAGGCTGCGGCATCACACTGGTGGATTTTAAACTGGAATTCGGTAAAACATCCGACGGAGCTATTATTCTGGCTGATGAAATCAGCCCGGATACCAGCAGACTGTGGGACACATCCACAGGCAAAAAGCTGGATAAAGACCGTTTCCGTCGAGACCTTGGAGATGTGGAAGCCGCTTATACCGAAGTTATGTCACGCCTTGAAAAACATATATAAATACTGCAAAGGAGAGATAATATGTCAAACTGCGCTATTGTAGGTATCAACTGGGGCGATGAAGGCAAGGGCAGAATGGTGGATTTGCTGACAGAAAAATATGATGTTGTTGTACGCTATCAGGGGGGCGGAAATGCTGGCCATACAGTTATAAATGAATATGGCAAATTTGCTCTTCATCTTATTCCGTCAGGTATTTTCAGAAAAGGTGTTGTAAATATTCTGGGGGACGGAGTGGCACTTGATCCTGAAAATCTGTGGCTTGAAATTGAAAGCATAAGAGAAAAAGGTGTCCATATTACTCCGGAAAATCTGAAAATCAGCAACAGGGCATCGTTACTTATGCCATGGCACAGAGAATTGGATGCTCTTGAAGAACAGCGACTTGCAGATAAAAAATACGGTTCCACCAAGCAGGGGATAGCTCCGTTCTATTCAGACAAATATGCCAAAAAGACTGTTATGGCAGGAGAGTTGTTTTACCCGGACCAGTTGAAAAATCATCTTGCGGATTTACTGGAATGGAAAAATCTTACTCTTGTAAATGTATATGGGGCCAGGCCGTATACTATGGAAATGCTGGATATGTGGATAAAGGATTACTGCGAAAAAATCAAGCCTTTTATCTGCGATACAGCTGCATTTATGAAAGACGCGCTGAAAAAAGATAAAAAAATTATGTTTGAAGCCCAGTTAGGCTCGTTGCGTGACCTGAATTGCGGAATATATCCATATACCACATCATCAAACACAACGGCAGCTTTTGCACCGGTGGGTGCAGGTGCACCGGGTGTAAAAATTGATGATATCATTGGTGTGGTCAAAGCATATTCCACCTGTGTGGGTGAAGGGCCATTTATCAGCGAACTGCACGGAGATGAAGCCAGTGACCTGCGAGAAGCGGGCGAAGAGTATGGTGCAAAAACTGGCAGACCACGCCGTGTAGGTGCCTTTGATACAGTGGCTACCCGGTATGGCGTGCAGGTTCAGGCCGCCACAGAAATAGCACTTACAAAACTGGATGTTCTCGGTTATATGGACAAAATACCGGTATGTACACATTACTATATAAATGAAGAATTTACAGATGAGTTTCCTTTCCCTGCAGCGCTGGCAGAAGCGAAACCTGTGATTGAATATATGGAGGGGTGGAAATGTGATATTTCTCATATCCGCAGCTGGGAAGACCTGCCACGGAATGCACGAAGCTACATTCAGTTTATTGAAGAAAAAATAAACTGCCCTGTAACATATATTTCAGTCGGTCCGGAACGCGACAGCATTATTGTAAGAAAAAAGGAGATTACAGAATGACAGACAGATATGAATCCCCTCTTGCTTCACGTTATGCCTCGGACTATATGCTGAAACTTTTTTCAGCTGATACCCGCTATCAGACATGGCGAAAACTGTGGGTATCCCTGGCCAAAGCACAGATGAACTGTGGTCTGCCAATAACAACATCACAGATTGAGGAACTGGAAAAACATATAGAAGATATAGATTATAACTGTGTAAAGGACAGGGAGAAGCAGGTGAGACATGATGTTATGGCACATATATACGCCTATGGTCAGGCAGCGTCATCTGCCGCGGGGATCATACATCTTGGAGCAACCAGCTGTTATGTAACAGACAATGCAGATCTGATAATCTATCGTGATGCATTGAAGTATATCCGTGGCCAACTTTTGCAGCTTGTCGTAAACCTTGCTGATTTTGCAGACAGATACAAGTCAATGCCTACTCTTGGTTATACGCACTATCAGCCTGCACAGCTTGTTACGGTTGGCAAAAGAGCCACCCTGTGGATACAGGACTACATTTCAGATATAGAAGAAATAGATTATGTTCTTGAAAATATAAAGTTTCTTGGATGCAGAGGAACAACAGGAACAGAGGCCAGCTTTGCAGAGCTTTTTGGCGGTGACACTGAAAAAACAGACAGAATGAACCGTATGATTGCATCTGATTTCGGTTTTGACAAAATGTTTGATGTGTGTGGACAGACTTATCCAAGAAAAACAGACAGCAGAATACTTAATGCACTGTCAGCAATAGCACAGAGTTGTTACCGTATGGCAAATGATATAAGGATTTTACAGCATGACAGACTGCTGGAAGAACCTTTTGAAGACAATCAGGTTGGCTCGTCTGCTATGGCTTACAAGCGCAATCCTATGAGATGTGAAAGAATCTGTTCTCTGTCACGATACCTGATGGCAGATGCAGCCAATGGGGCTATGACGGCATCCGCACAGTGGCTGGAAAGAACATTGGATGATTCTGCCAATCGCAGAATCTCATTGCCGGAAGGTTTCCTGTGTGCAGATGCAATTCTGCGTCTTGCACAGAATGTTACATCAGGCCTTCGTGTAAACCGGAAAATAATTCAAAAAACTGTGGAAGAATACCTGCCTTTTATCGCTACAGAAAATCTTATGATGGAAGCGGTAAAACAGGGCAAGGACAGGCAGCAGATACACGAAATTATACGCCGTTGCTCAATGGATGCAACAGAGAAAATGAAAAACGGTGAAAAATGGGATTTGCTTTCTGCGCTGGCAGCTGAAAAGAACTTTGGGCTGACAAAAGAACAGATGAGGGATATTCTCAGGCCGGAATTGTACATCGGACGCTGTACACAGCAGGTGGAAGAATACCTGATAAAACTGAAACCTTTGCTGGATGGAATAACAGCAGCTTCCGTTGAAATCAATTTATAATTTTTGGAGTTTTTATGACAGATAAAATACTTGTACTTGACTTTGGTGGTCAGTATAACCAGCTGATTGCACGCCGTGTGCGTGAGCAGCAGGTTTATGCAGAAATAAAAGCCTATAACAAAATAACCGTAGAAGAAATCATAGAAACGGGATATAAAGGTGTTATTTTTACCGGTGGTCCAAACAGTGTTTACGATTCCGCATCACCTCATTACAACCCTGAAATTCTTAAAGCAGGTATTCCGTTATTGGGTATATGTTATGGTGCGCAGCTTATGGCGTATATGTCAGACGGGGAGGTTAAAAGTGCTGAAAACAGCAGTGAATATGGTAAAACAGTTGTTTATGCAAAGAACAGCAAGCTGTTTGGAAATATTCCACAGCAGAGTGTATGCTGGATGAGCCATACGGATTTTATCAGTAAGACGCCGACAGGCTTTGACATTATTGCTGTAACTGATAAATGCCCATGTGCAGCTATGGCTGACGAGGACAGAAAGCTGTATGCTGTACAGTTTCATCCCGAAGTTACACATACAGAATATGGCAGACAGCTTCTTCACAATTTCCTTTTTGAAATCTGCGGATGCACTGCAAGCTGGAAAATGGACAGCTTTGCAGAAAGCTCTGTTGAACATTATAAAGAAAAACTGAAAGGCAAAAAAGTTCTTATGGCTCTTTCAGGTGGTGTGGACTCATCTGTGGCAGCGATTCTTCTCCACAGGGCAATAGGACACAACCTGACATGTGTGTTTGTGGATCATGGTCTGTTGAGAAAAGGCGAAGCAGACCTTGTAGAAAAAATATTTAAAGAAAAATTTGATATGAATCTGATCAGAGTGAATGCAGAGGAAAGATTTTTATCAAGGCTGAAAAGAATAACAGAGCCTGAACAAAAAAGAAAGATAATCGGTGAAGAATTTATCCGTGTTTTCGAAGAAGAATCTGCAAAGCTGGGCAAAATTCATGTTTTGGCACAGGGCACAATATACCCTGATGTTATCGAAAGCGGGCTTGGAAGTTCAGCTGTGATAAAAAGTCATCACAATGTAGGCGGCCTGCCTGATATCATTGCATTTGATGAAATAGTAGAGCCATTAAGGGATTTGTTCAAAGACGAAGTACGCCGGTTGGGAACACAGCTGGGTATGCCGGCTGAATTGATTTGGAGACAGCCATTTCCGGGTCCCGGTCTTGCTGTAAGAGTTATAGGTGAGATAACCAGGGAGAAGTTGGATATACTTCGCATTGCAGATGAAATATTCAGACAGGAAATTGATGATACTGAATACAGGAAAATTGCCAGTCAATATTTTGCTGTGCTCACAGATATGCACAGTGTAGGTGTCAAAGGCGATGACAGAACATACGGCTATGTAATGGCCCTGCGTTCCGTCTCAACTGATGATTTTATGACTGCTGAATGGACAAAGCTGCCATATGAACTGCTTGAAAAGGTCAGCGGCAGAATTACAAATGAAATTCCCCAGGTTGCCAGGGTTGTATATGATATAACCTCTAAACCCCCGGCAACAGTGGAGTGGGAATAATGATATATAAATATAGTATTTTTAATCGGAGGTTAATTTATGTGCGGAATAGTTGGATATACAGGTAGAGCAAATGCTGCCCCCATATTGCTTGACGGACTGAAAAAGCTGGAATACCGTGGCTATGATTCTGCAGGTGTAGCAGTAATAAATGACAAAAAACTGTTTGTTTCCAAAACAGCCGGCAGAATATCCGCTCTTTGCGAAAAAACAGATAACGGAGAAAATCTTCCCGGTTTTACAGGTATCGGACATACCCGTTGGGCAACGCATGGTGCCCCTACAGATATAAATGCCCACCCACATACCAGCAATGACGGAAAGTTTGCAGTTGTGCACAATGGCATTATTGAAAACTATATGTCTTTGAAAGAAGAACTTGTAAAAAAAGGATACGAATTTGAAAGTCAGACAGATACAGAAGTTATCGTGCATCTGCTGGAAATGTACTATACAGGCGATGTTAAGATTGCCTTACTTAAAACTGCAGCCAGACTCAGTGGCAGTTATGCGTTGGGGGTTATCTGTTCTGATTATTCTGAAAAGGTTTTTGCTGTAAGAGAAGCCAGTCCTCTTATTATTGGTCTTGGTGTGGGCGAAAATTATTTTGCTTCAGATGTGACTGCATTGGTACAGCATACAAAAAATGTTATCTATATGGATGACGGAGATTTTGCAGAAATAACTCCTGATGACGTGAAAATATTTGATTTTGCAGGCAAACCAAAAAATAAACCGGTAAACAGAATCGAGTGGGATATCCGCGCTGCTGAGAAAGATGGGTATGACCATTTTATGCTTAAAGAAATAATGGAGCAGCCCAGAGCGGTCAGGGACACACTCTCCCCAAGAATAAAGGATGACCGAGTATGCTTTGACGAAATCAATCTTACTGATGAAGACATTAATAAGATAAACAGAATAGTGATTACCGCCTGTGGTTCTGCCTATTATGCAGGCTGTGCAGGTAAATATACCCTTGAGAAACTTACAGGAATTCCTGTGATCACCGAGCTTGCAAGTGAATTGAGATACAGTCAGCCACTTATTAATGACAGAACATTGGTTATTGTGCTTTCTCAGTCAGGGGAAACAGCCGATACTATTGCTGCAATGAAAGAATGTAAAAAACTCGGTGCAAAAGTTTTGTCAGTGGTTAATGTTGTGGGCAGCACAGTGGCAAAGCTGGCAGATTATGTTATTTATACATGGGCAGGCCCTGAAATTGCTGTAGCTACCACAAAAGGTTATACCACACAGGTTACCGTGTTATATCTGCTGGCTCTGTATATAGCTGACAGGTCAGGCAGAATAACACCATCAGATTATGCTAAAACACTTGCTTCAATACAGAAAATACCACAGCTTATACGGCAGGCTTTAAGTATGAACTCTGCAATTCCTAACCTTGCCAGAAAGTATCATATACACAACTCTATGTTCTTTATAGGAAGAAATACTGATTATGCAGTTGCGCTTGAGGGAGCACTGAAAATGAAAGAGATTTCATATATCCATGCAGAAGCTTATGCAGCCGGAGAACTTAAACACGGCACAATCGCACTTATAGACGATTATCAGCCTGTGGTAGCACTTTGCTGCAATAAAGCTATAATGGAAAAAACTATAAGCAATATCATAGAAGTCAAGGCCAGAGGCGCCCAGGTATTGGCTTTAGCTGAAAAGGATAATTCAAAAATAGTTACAATAGCAGATGATATTATTTTTATGCCAGAAATGGATGATTATCTTGCTGCACCTGTAGAAATTGTACCATTGCAGCTGCTGGCATATTATATGGCAAAGGAAAATGGCTGTGATATAGATAAACCAAAGAATCTTGCCAAATCAGTTACAGTAGAGTAAGAGGTGACTGGTTATGACAAAATATATTTTTGTAACCGGCGGTGTGGTTTCCGGTCTTGGCAAAGGCATTACTGCCGCTTCTCTGGGCAGATTGCTGAAATCCAGAGGTCTTAAAGTTGCGGCCCAGAAGCTGGACCCGTATATTAATGTAGACCCTGGCACAATGAGCCCCTATCAGCATGGTGAAGTGTATGTAACTGAAGACGGTGCAGAAACTGACCTTGATCTTGGCCATTATGAAAGATTTATAGATGAAAATTTAAATAAATACTCTAATCTTACAACAGGCAAAGTTTATTGGAATGTGCTGGGCAAAGAGCGCAGAGGTGAATATCTCGGTTCCACTGTTCAGGTTATCCCCCACATAACAAATGAAATAAAGGACTTTGTTTACGCAGTGGGGAAAAAAACAGATGCCGATGTAGTTATTACAGAAATAGGCGGTACAATCGGAGATATAGAATCCCAGCCATTTATTGAGGCGGTCAGACAGATTTCCCATGAAGTTGGCAGAGAAAACAGCATGTTTATACATGTGACACTGGTCCCTTACCTGAAAGGTTCTGATGAATATAAATCGAAACCTACACAGCATTCTGTAAAGGAACTGCAGGGGCTGGGAATAAATCCGGATATTATTGTTCTTCGTGCAGATGACCATATAGATGAATCCATATTCAGAAAAATTTCTCTTTTCTGTAATGTGCAGCCTGATTGTGTTATAGAAAACATAACACTTCCAAATCTTTATCGGGCACCACTTATGCTGGAAAAATCAGGCTTTTCTTCAATAGTATGCCGCAGATTGGGCATAGACCCACAGTTGCCGGATCTGACAGAGTGGGAAAGACTGGTTCATCAGATAGAGAATCTGCGATACACAGTTACAATAGCTATTGTTGGCAAATACATTTCACTTCACGATGCTTATCTTTCTGTAGCAGAG
>JAFQAF010000099.1 GCA_017400025.1 Oscillospiraceae bacterium | reverse complement strand
GTTATATGTGACTATGCCCATACCAGTGACGGACTGGAAAATATCCTCTCCAGCCTGCGCCCGTTTATAAAGGACAGAATGATTGTCCTCTTTGGCTGTGCAGGTGAGCGTGACCGGGCCAAGCGCCTGCCTATGGCAGAGGCTGTTGCAAAATATGCGGATTATGTTATACTCACCAGCGACAATCCCCGCAAGGAAGACCCGCAGGCCATTATAGACAGTATCAGGTGGTACTTCGATGAAAAAAATATTCCGTGTATTGCAGAAGTTGACCGCAGAAAGGCTATAAATATTGCGCTGAATATGTTACAATATAAAGACACCCTTATTTTGTGCGGCAAAGGTCACGAAGACTACCAGGTGCTCAACGGCATCACTGTTTATCTTGACGAGCACGAAATAGTGAAAAAATTTATGGATAAATATAAAGGAAACTGATTATGAGACCTATTCTCCTTTCACATCTGCTCCGGGGCATTGCGGTGCCTGCAGAGGACTGTATGGTAACATCTGTAATCACAGACTCCCGCCGGGCAACAGAAAACTCTGTTTTTCTTGCCATACGCGGTGAACGTGTAAACGGTGAAAACTATGCGGCTTCCGCAGTGGAAAAAGGCGCATGCTTTGTGCTGACAGAAAATTATATAGACAACGTACCCGGTGAAAAACAGGCAGTTGTGCCAAACGTGCTGGATGCCAGCATACAGCTGGGCACAAATGTGAGAAACACCTTTGACATTGATGTAATAGGCGTTACCGGCAGTATGGGTAAAACCACCACAAAGGATTTTATCTATGCAGCAATCTCACCTTTTGCACCTACAGTAAGAACACAGGGCAACCGGAACAATGAGCTGGGTATGCCAAACACAATATATTCTTTCACAGAGGAAGACAGATATGCCGTTCTGGAAATGGGCATGGAGGCTCTGGGCGATGTGCACAAGCTTTCTGTGTCTGCACGCCCGGTGGCAGCTGTTATCACCTGCATAGGCATATCACATCTGGAAAGACTGAAAACAAGGGAAAATATTCTTAAAGCCAAGCTGGAAATGTGTGACGGCATGCCGCGGGATGGTGTGCTGGTGCTGAACGGCGATGATGACTATCTGCCTTATGCACAGGTTTCCCACCCTGCAAATGTGGTTTATTTCGCCATAGACAACACCGAAGCCGATGTGGTGGCAAAGGATATAAGACAGGTGAAGACAACTACATACTTCACTATCTGTGATAAAAAGTACGGTGATATACCTTGCCGTATTCCTGCAGTGGGCGACCACAATGTGAGAAATGCACTTTCTGCATACACACTGGTTTCCCGTATGGGCTTTGACCCTCACAAAGTGGCAGAAAACCTGGCAGGCTACAGAGCCTCCGGTATGAGACAGAACTTTGTGGAGAAAAACGGCGTTATGTTTATAGAGGACTGCTACAATGCGGCCCCAGCCTCCATGAAAGCGGCAGTTGACACCGTGAAAAGCATTGCAGACGGCAGAGCCATTGCGGTATTCGGCGATATGCTGGAACTGGGCGATGACGAAGCAGAACTGCACCGCTCTGTAGGCGAATATGCAAAAGAAAAAGGTATAGACCATATGTGGACCTTTGGTGAAAGGGCAAAGCACATCTGCGCAGGCTATGGTGACGGCGCTGTAAACTTTGCCACAAAGGAAGAACTTGGCAATCATATTATTGCAAACCTGAAAAAAGGCGACAGCATCGTATTCAAGGCCAGCCACAGCATGCGCTTTGAAGATATTCTGGAACAGGTTTATAAAGCACAGGAGTAATCATGTTAAGGATTTCATTTTTAATTACAGGTATTTTAGCTTTCGCACTTACTGCAGTCAGCGGTTTTGTGCTTATTCCATGGCTGAAAAAGGTTAAATTCGGCCAGACTATAAAAGAAATAGGCCCTACCTGGCACCGGACAAAGCAGGGCACACCTACAATGGGCGGCCTTATGTTCTATCTGGGCAGTATGGTGGCCATCTGTGCCGGCCTCTCACTGATGATGAGCCAGCTGAAGGAAATCACCGGTGCGGTGTACACCAATCAGGTTCTCAGCCTTTCTATCAGTATGCTCACAGCACTGGGCTTTGGTCTTATAGGCTTTATTGATGACTATATCAAGGTGGTAAAAAAACGTAACCTTGGCCTGAAAGCCAGATACAAAATTATGGGTCAGGTAGTTGTTACAGCACTGTTCCTCCGGGGGCAGAACTACATAGGCCATATTTCAACTTATGTTGAAATCCCTTTTATCGGCGGCATTGACCTTAAATATTTCTACTGG
>JAFQAF010000098.1 GCA_017400025.1 Oscillospiraceae bacterium | reverse complement strand
GCAATGAGTACCTTTTTATATTTTAAATTCATTTTTCAGAAAATACTGCAGACGGAATATCCTATATCCTTTTCCCTATCAGAATATCGCATATCATCACCGCCACAAAGGTCAGCAGGCCAAAAATCACACACATGGCCATATCGCTGGCCGGGTTTGGCTCCCGCTGTGGAAGGGCGGAAACAAACATCGTCCTTTCGCTTACAGGCCCTCTGGCACTCACTGTGCCCAGTATTGTCCTGCCGCTTCCCTCGCCGGTGTACAGTGTCACCGTCATTTCAGCATTTTTCAGCCGGCTGTCCAGCACCGGGCTGGAAAATTCTGCCCTTATGCTGTTCACATCGTCATTCTGTGAAAGAAATACTGTTGTGCCGGTACATTCCAGCTGTTCTTTTTTCACAAACAGCCTGCCGCTGTCGTCACACTTCACCTGTTCCGGTGCACACAGTGCCACATATTCACCGGATACCTCTACAGGTTTAAAGGCTTCTATGGCCCGGTTGAACAGCTTTTCCGTGTCTATCCATTTGTAATCATCCACGCTGGTTTTCATCACCACCGCAATCAGCACCATACCATCGTGGTCAATGGCTGTTACCATTGTGTGCTGTGCTTCCCCGGTCCAGCCGGTTTTGGTCATCAGCAGCTCTTCCTTTACAAAGCCGCCGTCATAGATAAACACCCCGTTGGTAAACCAGTTGGAACTGTTGAAGGTTCTTGTTTTCGGCTGCTTGTTGGTAGGCTGTATGGAATAGCTTTTTGCAGTGAAAATTTTGTTGAATTCCTCGTGCTTTATACATTCCCTTGCAATCATTGCCAGGTCGTATGCTGTTGTGTAATGGTTGTCATCGTGGAGACCGTGGGCATTCACAAAATTGGAATTCTTTGCTCCGGCTTCCTTTGCCCTTTCGGTCATCAGCCGGCCCAGGCTTTTGCCTGCCTTTGCCGCCACATATTCGCCAATGCCCGCAGCGGCATCGTTGGCACTTTCTATGGACAGCGCATACATGCTCTGTTCCAGTGTCAGCTTTTCCCCTTCACTTATGGAAGCGTGGCTGGTGCCGCGGCCTATGCCGTACACAGCCTCGTGGCTGTAGGTAATCACATCGTCCATGTCACCCAGTTCCACCGCCAGCAGGCCGGTCAGTATCTTTGTGGTGCTGGCAGGATACATCTTCTGATGAGCATTTTTCTCATACAGCACCTGCCCTGTTGTGCCGTTTATCAGCACCGCGGTTTCGCTCAGTATCTCCGGCCTGTCCAGAGCAGAGGCAGTCACCGGTATAAAATTCATATATATAAACAGGCTGCACACAGCCATAGTAATAAATCTTTTCATATCTTCCCTTTTATATTAATACATATTAATTGTAAAGCCAGTAAATTTAATTATACAATTTTTTTATTCCATTATTCAAGCCCCGGCAGAATTTTTTCACTTTTCGCGGCATATTTTATTACAAAAGGAGTGATTTGTTTGTATTTCTGTATGGATAAAAAACTTTCCCGTGCCCTGCTGGCTCTGCTGCTTCTGGGCTGTGTTGCCACTGCTTCTGTCGCCGGCCATATCCGCACCCGGTCACAGACTGTGGCCGCCGTGGAATGGGGCCTGCATTTTGAACAGCCTGCCTCTCCCCCAGTGCCCAACCTTTCAGACCGGCAGCTGAACCCCTATTCCGCCTACTACCACGGCAATACGCAGGAAAAGGTTATCTATATCACCTTTGACGCCGGCTATGAAAACGGCAACACCGCCCCTATACTGGATGCCCTGAAAAAACATTCTGCCCCGGCCGCCTTTTTTCTTGTGGGCCCCTATATTGAAAACAACCCCGACCTTGTAAAGCGCATGGTCAGCGAAGGCCGTACCGTGGGCAACCACAGCTACAACCACCCGGATATGACAAAGAAATCCCAGGCGGATTTTCTTTCAGAACTTTCAAAAACCCGGCAGGCCTTCCAGAAGGTCACCGGCCAGCCTATGCCTATGTTCTACCGCCCGCCGGAAGGCAAGTTCACCACAGAAAACCTTCAGTGGGCCCAGGCCGCAGGCTACACCACCCTGCTGTGGTCTTCCGCCTATGTGGACTGGAACACCTCCAGCCAGCCGGACCATTCCTACGCCTTTGAAAAAATCGCAGAGCGCACCTTTCCCGGTGCAGTGTTCCTCCTGCATTCCACATCCCAGACCAACGCGGAAATTCTTGACAAACAGCTTTCCCTCTGGCGGCAGCAGGGCTATACTTTCGGCGATGTAAAGGACATTGCCCCTTCCTTTTCACAGCAATGATGAAGGCAATACGGTTTTTCAGGCATAAAAAATGGGCCCACTTTCGGGCTTTGATGTATATGTTATGTGTGGCAGCGGCTTTTGTACTGCAGCCTCTCGCTGCAGCAGAGCTTGTTTACGGCATTTCACTGTGTACAGTCTCTCCGGCTCTGCTGTCAGCCGCCGCACCCCGGCCGCCCTACGTCATAGCCATAGACCCGGGCCACGGCGGTATGGATACCGGCGCCCAGGCAATTGTGGAGGAATATCAGGTAATAGACACCACCGCCGCTTTCCTTTTTGAACTTCTTTCTGCTGACCCGGATTTTATCCCTGTCTTCACCCGCACAGATACAGACCCCTCCAGCGCCACCCGTGCCGCCACTGCAAACTCCCGGGGTGCTTCCCTGCTTATCTCACTCCACGCCAACAGCGATTCTTCCTCCGCCCGCGGCTTTGAATGTTTCCCCACGCCTCCCGGCCGCACCTACCACGCAGAAAGCCTTCGTTTTGCTACCCTTATCACCCGGGGAATGTCCGCCGCCGGCCACAGCCTCCGCGGCACAGACAAAACCGGTATCAAATACGCCTACTATTCCGGCAGCAGCAAAAAAATAGTGGACTCCTCTGATACAAAGGTCCGCTCTCTGCCCTCCTTCGGCATTCTGGAAAAAACCTCCTGCCCCGCAGTACTGGTGGAGCAATGCTTTATCACCAGCCACCGGGATGTCTCTGCCTGGGCCACAGAGGACGGCTGCCGCCGTGCCGCCGCCATCTACTATGCCGCCATACGGCAGTTTTTTACCCCGGAAACAGCTTCAGACAGCTGACAAAATTTTTTTTCAAATTTTTTTCAAAAAAGTATTGACATTCCCGCTTTTTTGATGTATACTAATCAAGCATTAAAAATTACATATGCGGATGTGGCGGAATAGGCAGACGCGCTAGATTCAGGTTCTAGTGGTAGCAATACTGTGTGGGTTCAAGTCCCTTCATCCGCACCAAATCGGGTGCTGATAACAAAAGTGAGCACTCGATTTTATTTTTATGTGCCCAAGGGATTTTTTATAACGGGTGTTGTAAACACCCGTTTTTATTTTTTTATCAAAGTTCACTTGATTTACTGTCCCGTATTTGCTGAAAATTCACTTTAATGCAAAACTGGGTACATAAACAATCAGATAGAACGGATGTTCATAAGCACTCTGGAGAGTGTTTATGACTATATAAGTTCAAAATAAGGCAGACTGATGAAAACTCATCATAATTGAAATCAATATATAATCATAAAACCCATAATACAGAACATCTTATCTGTAACTGTTTATAATACGCCAACAGCACAGTGGCATTATATGCTGTCGCAATAAAGTGTTTATTCAGTTTTCCGGGAATTCAATCTGTTTATATTCAGCAGACCTGCGGGTCTGCTTTTTTCTTTGTTACGGGGAGATATTCCACACATACGCCTTCACGGGTGTCTATGGTCACATTGTCTCCGTGGAACTGCTGTGGTATATCGATAACGCCCATATACCTGTAGCTGATAATAATGCATTGCCTGCGGTTTTTGCCTTTGCCTTCTCCACTGTAAACATCAATTCTTTCAATTAGTTCACGGACCAGCACCCTGTCCAGCTTGCCGCTGGCTCTGAAACGGTTTATCAGTCGCATAAACTTGTCCTTGTTGTCTGATTTGGCATTGAGAATATCAAGGCTTTGCTGAGTTTCAGCAATCTGCCTGTCCAGCTCTGCATTTTCGGCAGTGTACTTGGCCTGCATATGATAAAACCAGTCATCGGTTATCTTTCCGCTGGCGCTGTCTTCATACAGTTTTTCAAAAAGGAATACCAGCTGCTGTTTTCGCTGTTTGTGTTTTACAAGGTCAGCTTCGGTATTCTTTCTTTTTTCAATCAGTTCTTTGTCTGATTTCTGCTGCAGCAAAGCCGCAAAGTGTTCCATATCCTTTTCCATATATTCCAGCAATCGACCAATCTCCTTTTTTACCACCTTTTCCAAAGCGTCCACACGGATATAGTGGGTTTCGGGGCAC
The DNA here is from genome assembly GCA_017400025.1 of Oscillospiraceae bacterium. Next base: position 3,206 of record JAFQAF010000098.1, on the reverse strand, counting down.
AGGTCACGGCTTTTGTTGTAGTTGGAGCATTTGAAAAATGCTATATGGGTGTTGGGGTGATTCACGTTGTACCACATCTTTGCACCGCAGTCGGCGCAGTAGAGTATGTCGGAAAACATACTCTTTTCGCCGTTGTAATCTTTGTTTTTTCGTCTTTTGGTTTTGGATATGTACTGCTGGGTCAACAGCCAGGTGTCTCTGTCGATTATCGGTTCAAACACATCTTCAAAAATCTTCCAGGCTTCCTTTGGGGCCTTGTAGCGCTTTTTCAGTTTGAAAGACTTGGAAAAGGTTTTGAAATTCACCACATCTCCGCAATACTCCTGATTGGTCAGTATCTTGCCGATACTGCTGGCTTCCCATTTGTACGGATCCATATTGGTGTTTTTGCCCGGCTTGTTGACACCTTTGCTCTGCCAGTAATACAAGGGAGAAAGAATTTTGTCAGCTTTCAGAATATTGGCAATAACATCATTGCCTTTCCCTTCAAGGGCAAGGCGGTAAATTCGCTTGATCACAGCCGCTGCTTCCGGATCCACAACCCATTTGTTGTGGTCTTCCGGGTGTTTCATATATCCGTAAGGCGGCTGGGAAAGTGGTTTGCCGGAGTTGCCTTTGATACGCTGGGCACTGCGGATTTTCTTGCTGATATCCTTGGCGTACATTTCGTTCATAACATTGCGGAATGCGGCCATATCGTCTTCCCCTTTGTGGCTGTCGATTCCGTCATTTACCGCAATAAATCGCACATCTTTTACCGGGAAATAGTTTTCGGTGTAATAGCCTACCTGCAGGTATTCACGGCCAAGACGGGAAAGGTCCTTGACCATAACTGTGCCCACCTTGCCCGATTCAATATCGGCAATCATCTGCTGAAAGGCAGGGCGGTTAAAGTTTGTGCCTGTGTAGCCATCGTCCACATAGTGGGCGGTGTTGGTAAAGCCGTATTCATCGGCATATTTTGACAGCAGCATTTTCTGATTGGAAATACTGTTGCTTTCGCCTTCGGCACCGTCATCACGGGAAAGACGGCAGTAAAGGGCTGTTGTTTTAAAAGTGTTGTCAATCGGCTTCATAATCCTCCTTCCCGACAGCCGGATGTAACTTTTCATCTTCCATTGTAAACTCATCGTCATAGGCTGTCCAATCTACAAAATTGTGGGTGAACAGTTTTTCAAAAGCTTCTTTCATTGTGGGGCCTGCTCCCACAGGGGCAAATCGGCGGCCAACTATAAAAGTGGTGCCGTCTGTTTCATACTCCACAAAACTGCCCATGCCTGTGGAGCGTACTGATTTTCTGTCCATATCCCCTCCTATCTTGCATCACGATTGAGTCTGCGTTTTCTGTCCTGTTCCAGCAGGTTTAAGATTTTGTTGCGGATATCGTTTTCAGTAACATTTTTAGGAAAGAATTTATCCAGCTCTTCTCTTCTGAAAGTGATTTTCTCCCTTTGATTTGCCTTTGGCTGGGCCAGCATTGCAGACATTGTTTCTTTGTCCAGCCTGTTATCACGGCTAAGTTCTTTGAATTTAATTGCCTGCGCAAGTGACGGAGTGCAGTCAGCAGACTCCATTGTTTCCAGCAGGTCAGCTTGCTGTTTTTCGGTTAAGTATGAAAGCTCAACCGCAGGTCTGAAAGCAACTTTGCCTTCATCAACCATCTGCAAAAGCTGTGGGATTAGGTTTGTTAGGCGGATATATCGCTGAATCTGCTTATAGTTTTCATTGCTTTCTTCAGCCAGTTTGTTTATTGACCACTTCTGGACCATTGGTCCAGAAGTACTTTTACCCTGATGTTTTAATGCTTCCATCTTCATTTTATATGCCCAGGCTTTTTCGCTTGGCAGGATATTTTCCCTTTGAATATTACTGTCTGTCATAGCAATTATGGCTTCTTCTCGTGTCAGTTTCTTTACCACTGCAGGTATTGTTTCCATACCCAGCCTTTCACAGGCGTGCTTTCTTCTGTGGCCGGAAACCATATCATATCGGTCTCCCTTTTCCCTGATAATCACAGGGGTCAGCACTCCGTATGTGGCTATACTTTCCATCAGTTTTTCCATCTCTTCATCGTCTTTTACTTTAAAAGGGTGATTTTCAAAATCATCAATCTGTGATATTTCAATATCCAGCACCCTTGGTGAACGGTTTATTATTCTTTCTTCATCGTTCATAAACAGTTCTTCATAGGCTTCTTTCAGCCCTAAATCAATCTTTTCGAATTTTTTCATTTTCTTTCTCCTTTCTTGCTTTTTCCTGTATCTGTTCAAGTGTCATGTACACCCCACCTATGGGGATTTTCACTTGGGAAATATGTATCAGTTCTTTGTTTTCTCTTGGGGTTGTGTCATTATCGGTATCTCCTTTCATCTCTTGATTTTGTGTTTATTCTGTTGAATTCTGCCCTGTCAGCGGTTATGGCTTTGATATTTTCAGCCACCTGTGCAGAGCGCTGTTCCACCTTTTCAAGGCAGTCAATTTCCTTTCGTAATGCCTTTATCTGATTGGATATACCGGTTATCTGTTCTTTGAATTTTGCTGTTTCAGGCTCATTTCCTGCCCTTTGTGCACGCCTTAAAGCATTCCTTAAATCCTTTCGGTCTGTCGTCAGCTGGCTGATTTTTCCTGTCAGCAAAACCTTTGTTTCCGTAAGATGACCGATGGTTTCTATCCTGTATTTGCCCAATGTTTCCGACTGTTTCATAAAGCTGTCCATCTTCACAATGTCTTCTCTCATCGACATAGGTATCCTGCGGACAGATGTGGGGTGCTTTCTGATTTTTATTAGTTCATAGCGGTATCGCATATACAGGCCGTACAGGCTGTTTTTCTTTAACACAGCTTCAAAACTGCCGTTCAGCTTTCCTTTGGAATATTTCTTCTGCGCATACATATCCGGGAAAGGTTCTTCTCGTGTCCAGTTGCGTTTGATTCTCTGCACAATCACCGGCAGTTCATAATCTGCACCCAATTTATGAAAGCGGAAATACCCTTTCGCTCCTGGTGGTTTGATCGTAGGGTATTTCAGCCTTTCTCCGCCGGTATCATACAGTTTGAACTGATAGCCCATCATTTCCATTGCCCTGATAAACTGTTGCTGGGTAACCGATGCTTTTATTGCCGCATCAATATCCCTGCGGACAGTATCTCTTATGGTCGGCTGGCCAGCCTTTTCTGCCTTTCGTTCTGCATAGCTTTTTGATTTG
>JAFQAF010000097.1 GCA_017400025.1 Oscillospiraceae bacterium | reverse complement strand
TTGTGATTTCTATGGGAAAACACAATATGGAAGACCTGGAAATCATAGAAGAAATGGCAAGAGAAACAGTAAAAATGGTAACAGACAGTGTGGATGCATTTGTAAAAAAAGATGTGTCACTGGCACAGGATGTAATCATAAGGGATGACATTGTAGACAGCTGTTTTTTAAAAGTAAAATATGGTATAATTGATTTAATAGCGGAAAATCACAGTGAAGGCGGGTTTGCACTTGACCTTCTGATGATTTCCAAGTATTTTGAACGTATAGGCGACCACGCCACAAATATAGCCGAATGGGTTATTTATTCTGTGACAGGTACACATAAGGAGATATAATTATGATATGGTGTATAGAGGACGATTCCGGTATCCGTGACATTGAAATGTATGCGCTGAATTCTGCCGGTTTTGAAACCAGAGGTTTTGAAGATGGCCTTTCTATCTGGGAGGCACTGAAAAAAGAAAAACCCGAACTTATAATTCTGGATGTTATGCTGCCGGGTATGGATGGTATAGAAATACTCTCCAGGCTCAAAGGCGAAGCAGAATACAGAGGGATACCTGTTATTATGGCCACAGCAAAAGGGCAGGAGTATGACCGCATCCGCGGGCTGGACCTCGGGGCTGATGATTACATTGTAAAACCCTTCAGCGTCATGGAAATGGTATCCAGGGTGAAAGCTGTTCTGCGCCGCAGCCAGACACAGCAGGTTTCCAAACTGCTCAAAGTTGGCGGACTGGTGGTAAATCTGGACGAGCACACTGTTGTGGCAGACGGCAACAGAGTGCAGCTTACTTATAAAGAGTTTGAGCTGCTCCGCATATTCCTTTCCCATCCGGGCATGGTATACACCCGTGACCAGCTGTTCTCACAGGTGTGGAACATGGATTATATGGGCGATTCCCGCACCCTGGATTCCCACATACGTACACTGCGCCAGAAACTGGGCGACTACGGCAAAAGGATTGAAACAGTGCGCAATGTAGGCTACCGCTGGGAGGCAGTGCATGACAGATAAAATTTTCAAATCCATAGTTTCTGTTGCAGTGGCGGTGCTTATGGCAAGCCTTGTTATAATTACCGGTGTGCTTTATCAGTATTTTGGCAATATACAGGAAGAACAGTTAAAGTATGAATTGGCGCTTGCCGCCAGTTCAGCTGAACAGCTGGGCGAAAGCTATCTGAAAACACTGGAATCAGAACGCTTCCGCATGACATTGGTTGCGGCTGACGGCACTGTCATTTACGACAGCCACGCCGATGCATCCGCTATGGAAAACCACGCCGGCCGCGAAGAAATAAAAGAAGCCGCGGTGTCCGGCAAAGGCAGCAGCACACGCTATTCCGCCACTCTGACAGAGCAGACCGTATACGAAGCGGTACGCCTTGAAAACGGCAATATACTCCGCATTTCTGTAAGCCGTGCAACAGCCATTGCCCTGGTGCTTGGCATGGCACAGCCTATAGCATTTGTTATTGCTGTTGCTTTCTGTCTTTCCGGATGGCTGGCAGACCGTATGTCAAAACGTGTGGTGGAACCGCTCAACAGGCTGAATCTGGACAACCCGATGGAAAATGATGTTTATGAGGAACTTTCCCCGTTGCTGCGCAGGATTCACGTCCAGCATCTGGAAATCAAAGGGCAGATGCAGGCCCTGAAACACAAGCAGGATGAATTTGAACAGATTATCAGCAATATGAAAGAAGCCCTGGTACTGCTTGACGATGCAGGCAGGGTGCTCAGCATCAACCCGGCCGCCAGAAATCTTTTCAATGCAAAAAACAACTGTACAGGCGAAGATTTTCTTGCAATAGAGCGCAGGCACAATATGAGACAGGCCCTTGAAGAAACTGAATCAAAAGGCCACGCGGATTTCCGTGACAACAGAAACGGAAGGGTATACCGGTTTGACCTTAACCGCATAGAATCTGATGGTAAAAAACACGGTATAGTTATTCTTGCTTTTGATATAACGGAACAGGCCAATGCAGAAAAGCACCGCCAGGAATTTACCGCAAACGTTTCCCACGAACTGAAAACACCACTTCAGTCCATTATAGGTTCTGCAGAACTGATGGAAAACGGCATTGTAAAAGACGAAGACATCCCCCGCTTTGTGGGCCGCATCCGCAAGGAAGCCTCCAGACTGGTCACTCTGATTGACGATATTATCCGTCTTTCCCAGCTGGATGAAGGGGCAGATATGCCACGTGAGGATGTATCCCTGCGTGTGCTGGCAGAGGAAGTATGCGGAACACTTTCAGATGCCGCAAAAATGAAAAATGTATCTCTGGAAGTGACCGGAGATGATGGCGTGATAAACGGCGTCCGCAGATTGCTGTATGAGATTGTTTACAATCTGTGCGACAATGCTATCAAATACAACAACCCCGGCGGCAGTGTAAAAGTTACTGTGGGGCAGAAGCCTGACCGGGTGCTGCTCACTGTGCAGGATACCGGTATCGGCATTCCGCAGGAACACCAGGACAAAATATTTGAACGTTTTTACCGAGTGGACAAAAGCCATTCCAAGCGGTCCGGCGGTACGGGCCTGGGGCTGTCCATTGTAAAACATGCAGTACAGTATCATCACGGCAAAATCACTGTGGACAGTGAACCTGATAGGGGAACAACAGTTTCAGTTTTATTTGACACAACTGTACAATAAATAAAAAAATACAAACCATAGCCGGACAAAAATCCGGCTATGATTTTGCTGTTTCACATGGATTTGACATAAATTTCACCCTGATTGTCTATAAACCAGAATTTTAAAATGATATCATAATTACGTTTGATGATTTAATTGTTGAATGTTCTTTATAAATAAGGAGTAATTATGAGTATATTTAATGTATTTTCCCTGATGGGCGGCCTTGCCCTGTTTATGTATGGTATGGACGTAATGGGTAAAGCTCTGGAAAAAGCTGCCGGCAGCAAGCTGAGTGCTATTCTTGGCAAAATGACAGCCAGCCCGCTGAAAGGCTTTCTGCTTGGTCTGGGTGTTACAGCTGTTATCCAGTCTTCATCTGCCACAACAGTTATGGTTGTTGGCTTTGTAAACTCCGGTATCATGTCACTGAAACAGGCTATAGGTATTATTATGGGTGCCAATGTCGGTACAACTGTTACAGCCTGGATTCTTTCACTGACCGGCCTGCAGGGCGACAGCTTTATAATAAAAATGATGAAACCGTCTTCTTTTGCACCGGTGCTGGCATTTATCGGCCTGCTGATGTATATGGGCAGCAAAAAAGACAAAAAGAAAAACCTTGGTACAGTTCTGCTTGGATTTACAATACTGATGACAGGTATGGATATGATGTCTGCTGCAGTAAAACCTCTCAGCACAATACCTGAATTCCAGCAGCTGTTTGTAACATTTTCCAATCCTGTGCTGGGTGTTCTTGTTGGTGCAGTGGTTACTGCTATCATCCAGTCTTCATCAGCTTCTGTCGGTATTCTCCAGGCGCTGTCCTCCACAGGTGCTGTAACCTTCGGCAGTGCACTGCCTATTATCATGGGCCAGAATATCGGTACATGTATCACAGCTATCCTTTCTTCTTTCGGTACAACAAAAAACGCAAAGCGTACAGCTGCAGTTCATCTGTATTTCAATATAACAGGCGTGGTTATTTTCATGCTGGGCTTCTATGGTCTTAACGCTATATTTGACTTCCCGTTTATAACAACTGTTATAGACCAGAAAGGCATCGCTCTTGTACATACTGCTTTCAATGTGGTTGCTACAGTTATCCTGCTGCCTTGCGCCGGCCTGCTTGAAAAAATGGCTATAGCCACTATCAAAGAAGATAAAGAAAGCGAAGAATTTGCACTGCTTGACACACTGCTGCTGAACACACCTTCCGTAGCTGTTGAAAGAAGCAGAATGGTTGCAAATGAAATGGCAAAAACAGCTCTTGACGGTTTTGTTAAATCAACATCTTCCATAAAAAGTTTCTCTGATGATTTCATCAATGAAATCAGACAGATGGAAAAAACTGTTGATAAATATGAAGACAAACTGGGCGCATATCTTGTAAAACTGACAGAACACGATATGTCCAGCGAAGACAGCTATGAAGTAAACAAAATCCTGCATGTTATAAGCGATTTTGAAAGAATCAGCGACTATTCCGTAAATGTAATCAATACAGCTATGGAAATGATGGAAAAGCAGGTTAAATTCTCTGATGAAGCAATGAAAGAAATTGCTGTGCTGGAAAAAGCTTCACACGAACTGATGAATATTACAGGCAAAGCATATACTGATGCTGACATACAGACAGCCTATGAAATTGAACCTCTGCAGCACGTAATCAATGAAATGATTATGCAGATAAAAGACAATCATATCCTGCGCCTGAGAAACAAAGAATGTACAATTGAACTTGGCTTTGTTCTTTCTGACCTGCTGAATGCATACGAAAGAGCATCTGCACACTGTTCAAATGTTGCTATCGCTGTTATCGAATCAGCTTCCAGCGAATATGCACCACACGAATCTTCAAGAAATTACAGAAGAGACGAAGAATCTTCCTATCAGGAAATATACAGAAGAAACAAGGAGAAATTCTCACTTATTTAAATACATTTCCCACCTACCCCGCAGTAGTTTTACTGCGGGGTAAATCTTTATTGATATATGCTGGCCATAATGGTAATATAAAAACAGGGAAGGTGATAATTATGTTGGGAAAAATTACAGCTGCAGCAGT
>JAFQAF010000096.1 GCA_017400025.1 Oscillospiraceae bacterium | reverse complement strand
TTGAAAAAGGCAGCGGACTTAAAATTTCCTATGTTCCCCAGGACATTGCGGGGCTTTGCGGCAATCTGTCCGACTATGCAAGGCAGCACGAAATTGATGAAAGTCTGTTCAAGGCAATTCTTCGCAAGCTGGATTTTGCACGCGTGCAGTTTGAAAAAGATATATCCTCTTTCAGTGACGGGCAAAAGAAAAAGGTGCTTATTGCCAGAAGCCTGTGCGAAAAGGCGCATCTGCACATATGGGACAAGCCTATGAACTATATTGATGTTATCTCCCGTATACAGATTGAAAATCTGATTTTGAATTTTGAGCCCACAATTCTGTTTGTGGAACACGACAAGGAGTTCTGCAGCAATATTGCTACCAAAATTATTGAGCTATAAAGAATATAGCGGTGGTTAAGCCAGATATGAAAAACAGCTGTATAATTGAGACATATAACTGCAAAAACATATTCTGTACGTACAGTTGTGAAAACCGTCAGTTATGCTTATTCTGTCCATTTGGAATAATCTGAGCTCTGACGATTCAATTTTTGTTTATAATGATTTTTTACAGCAGGTAGGTGATACCTGCTGTTTTTTTATGCGATTTTTTCCTGCACAGGCAGATATTCAACTGCTATATATGCCGCCTTTAGTCATCTGTGTCAGTCATCTACAATAATCAGATTGCTGTAATATTTTGTTTTGCCGGACAGCACATCATCATAAAAGCCCTGTTTCCAGTCTATGTAATCAATATTTGCCTGTACCTGTGCCAGCTGTTGTACCAGTGCTTCTCGTTTCTTTTCCAGGATTATCTTCCTTTCCGGGATTGATTTCTGCCCTTCAAGACACAGGGCAAGGTATTCCTTCATTTCCTGTATGCTCATACCGCAGTTTTTCAGACAGGACAGACTGTTTATCCACGCCACATCCCTGTCATCAAATACACGGCGGTTGTTTTTATCCCTTTTTACATTGGGTACCAGTCCTTCATTGCAGTAAAATTTCAGTCCCTCATATGTCATACCTGTTTTTTCACAGGTTTCTTTCATTGTGTACATAATTTATACCTCTTTTTTATAAATTTCATCAATTGACCGGTTGTTACCACCGCTTGCTAAAATAATTATAGTATTAAAATCGTATCTTTGCAACAGGAGGTTAATATGATTTACAAAGATTTTCAAGGCATAAAACTTTCACAGCTGGGCTTTGGTACAATGCGCCTGCCGACGCTGGAAAACGGAGAAATAAACCAGCCGCTGTTTGAGGAAATGGTGGATTATGCCATTAAAAACGGTGTGAACTATTTTGACACAGCATATCCATACCATGGCGGCAAAAGTGAAATTGCCACAGGTCTGGCGCTGAAAAAGTACCCAAGGGACAGTTATTATCTGGCCACAAAATATCCGGGCCATCAGATTGCATCAGAATACAACCCTGCTGAAATTTTTGAAGAACAGCTGAAAAAATGCGGTGTGGAATATTTTGATTTTTATCTTCTGCACAATGTTTATGAAAAATCCAGCGAAACCTATATGGATGAAAGATGGGGTATAGTTGATTATTTTGTAAAACAGAAAGAACTGGGCAGAATCAGACATCTGGGCTTTTCCAGCCATGGCAGATATGACAATCTGAAAGAATTTCTGGACTACTGCGGTGATAAAATGGAATTCTGCCAGCTGCAGCTGAACTATATCGACTGGAC
>JAFQAF010000095.1 GCA_017400025.1 Oscillospiraceae bacterium | reverse complement strand
GTAGCAGGTTTCAATATCAGCCTGGCCGACGGCTCTGTAAACAATATTTCCGGCAGCCACGTTGCCAAAATATACAAACCCGGCACAGAGGACAAACTCCACAAATATGATGCCGCCATAGAATCAATGGTTTCCCTCAATATAAACGGCACAGATGGCGTGCTGAACCTTGCGGCAGACAACGAAGGCATAGAAACAAAACTGCATATGACAGTAAACGGCGGTATACTGAATATCAATTCCACTGATGACTCCCTCAATGCAGGGGAAGACGGTGTAAGCGTTATCACAATCAATGGCGGACGTCTGCTGTGCAATGCAAACAATGGCCTTGAAGGCGACGGAATAGACTCCAACGGCTGGCTGGTTATAAACGACGGCAGTGTTTCCGCTTTCAGCAGTGAAAAAAGTATGGATTCCGGCCTGGACAGTGACAACGGTATCATCATAAACGGCGGCACTGTATACGCCACCGGCACAATGTATGACCGGGTTTCACCTGAAAGCCGGCAGAATACAGCAGTATTTTCAATGGATGAATGGGTTTTCAATGAGGAATATGTTGTGCTGAAAAAATCAGCAGATGAAACTGTGGCAGCATTCAAATCACCGTCAGACCACAGGACAATGATTTATTCTTCACCGGCCCTCACAGAAGGGGATTACACTCTCTACAAGGCAGAAAAAGTTAAAGGTGAAAACATAAACGGTGTTTATACACAGGTTATAGAAATCAGCGGTATGGTTCAGCTGGGCCATACAGACAGAGGCAGTTTCCCGGGCGCAGGCCCCGGCAGACCGGACCGGCCTGAAACCGGAAGTATAAAGCCTGAAATACCGGAATTCAAAAAGCCGGAAAAATGGCAGGAGCACGAAGGCAGTGAAGACCTGCCGCCAGTAGGCCTGCTGGAAATTATCGGGGATGACAAAGAAAGCGAAAGATCTCAGCCGGAAGATTTTCCCGGTGATGAAAATATGCCGCCGGAATTTGACAGTGAAAGACCGGAAATCGATAAAAACGGCAGCCCGGTTGGTTTTGGCGGAGAAAACGATTTTAATTTTGACACAGCCTCTCTCAACGGTACATTCACAGTCGGAAAAGGCTTCAGTATGTTCAGCTCTGTCCGCAAGCTCCCGGAAGAATAATACAAAAATTCCATAAAATATAAACCACTCTTTCTGCAATGACAGGAAGAGTGGTTTTTTACAAAAACTGACTGTGTAATTTGTGTGGAATTGGTTATTTTTCATATTGAAAAAATATGTTGAAAGTATTATCATATCCGATGAATTTTGCACAAGCAAAAAATCTGAAAAATGCAAAACAAAAGAATTCTATGGATAAGAAAAAACTATCAGCATTGTTTATTATATGCATTGCAAATGCGCTCATATATACTCTGCCTTACCTGCAGAGCACTTATTACGACAGTATGATGGCCGCCTACGGCTTTTCCCATATACAGATGGGTAATCTTATAGGTGTGTACGGAATGTGCAATATGGCTGCATATCTCTTCGGCGGGGTGGCAGCGGATATTTTTGATACAAAAAAACTGTTTGTATTTTCACTGGCTGCCACAGGCATCACCGGCCTTTACAGTGCCACATTGCCTCCGTATACAATGATGCTGCTGCTCAGCATCTTCTGGTCAGTGTCTACAATTCTCACTTTCTGGCCTGCTATGCTGAAGGCTGTAAAAAATATAGCAGAGGGTGCCCACCGGGGCCGGGTGTTCAGCTTCAAAGAACTGGTATGCTGCCTGCTCACCCTGCTGTTTTCTGTGGCAGCTCTTGCAATTTTCCGCTTTTCCGGCGAAAACTTTGTGGCTCTTGTTGTTTTTTACTCCCTGTGCCACATTGCTGTTGCCGTTGCTGTGGCAGTTTTTATGCCATCGGAAAAACCGGAAGGTTCGGCGGATATAAAAAGCATTGTTACCGGCGTGGTGCAGGTGGTAAAGCTGAAAGGCGTGTGGCTTGTGGGTATGACCATATTCTTTTCACAGCTGGCGTCCATTATTTTCGGCCGTTTTACACCGTTCCTTACCAATATCGGCGGGCTTTCAGCGTCCACGGTGGCACTTATCACAATTATAGCCACCAACGGCTTTGCAAATATCGGTACACTGGCCGGCGGCAGAATCAGTGATGCCATTGGTTCACCTGCCTGCTTCATATCCTGTACAATGGCGCTGTGCGGCGTGGTGGCTGTTGTATTTGTTATGCTGCCCTGGAGCAGCGAAACTGTGATACTGTGTGTGGCAGTGTGCATTCTGTTCAGAATCATAAACGGCGCACTGCGCAGTGTGCTGTTTGCCACTATGTCCCAGGTGGATATTCCACGCCACCTTTCAGGTACTGCCAGCGGTGTTATCAGCATTATTGGCTATATGCCGGATGTATTCACATATACTCTCTGCGGTATGGCAATGGAAAAATTCCGGCCGGTTGCAGCTTACAGGGTGATATTCGGCGGTCTTGTTTTGTGCTGTATAATGGGCAGTGCAGTGTCTGCAGTGCTTCACCGCTATGCTGTGAAACTAAAAAATTCATAAAAATAAAAAGTCACCTGTGGTTCTGCCACAGGTGACTTTATTTTTACATAATAAATTTTGTTGCAATATTCCATATCCATACCAAAAGGATAAACCATATTGCAATCACCACCAGGGCATAGCGTTTTTTGGTGTGGCCGCCCTCCAGCCATATTTCATCGGCCTGTGCTGTGCATTCTTCCATAATATCCCGCGGCACCAGCTTTACTGCCAGCCACATCAGGAACGGCAGGATTATAAAATCATCCAGCGCGCCCAGCACCGGTATGAAATCCGGTATCAGGTCCAGGGGAGACAGCGCATAGTACACAAACAGTCCGCAGGCCAGCTTGGAATACAGCGGTGTGTCACTGCGTTTCATGGCTATGTACATCGCCCCTATTTTCTTGTTTATTTCACTTGTCTTTTCCTTGAATCCGCTCATTTCGCTACCTCTTATCCATATATAAAGCATAATATCATATTTGAAAATATAATTCCACAATATTTTCCAAACTTGTGCGCAAAGTGTTTTTATGATATATTTTGATAAAAAAGATTTGCAGGGGGAAATATGAAAGACAACAACTATTTAAGACGGCTGGCAGAAAAAATGGACGATACCACCTCCGTCACATTTCTGCAGAAATATGTGGATGAAATGGTGAATATCCGCGGTTTTGCAGATGAAACACCCCAGGACTGCCTGCTTCTGCTGACAGAAGAACTGGGTGAACTGGCAAAAGAGGTGCGCAAAAGCCATACCCACATCAAAAATGACACAGCAAAAAACAACGCAGAAAACCTTTCCGGTGAAATAGGGGATGTGTTTATGATGCTGCTGGCACTGTGCCGCACACTTGATATAAGCCTTATTGATGCATTCAAAACCAAAGAACTGATAAATTGCGGCAGAAACTGGGAATAAATTGCAATATAAAGCCTTTTTTCCTTGACTTAACATTGAATAAAGTATATTATTAAAGAATACTGATTTTAACCCGGATTGCACTGCAATCCAGCTATGCTGCTACAGCCAGTAGTGGTAAATATTTATTTTTGGAGGAAAATCATGTTAAACACAGAAAAAACCATGGAAAAAGTTGTTAACCTTTGTAAAAACAGAGGTTTTGTATACGCAGGCTCCGAAATTTACGGTGGTCTGGCCAACACATGGGACTACGGCCCACTTGGTGTTGAATTCAAAAACAACGTAAAAGCTGCATGGAGAAAAAAATTCGTTCAGGAAAGCCCATACAACGTAGGTCTTGACGCTGCTCTCCTGATGAACCCACAGACTTGGGGTGCATCCGGCCACGTAGGTGGTTTCTCTGACCCTCTGATGGACTGCAAAGACTGTAAAACACGTCACCGTGCAGACAAACTGATTGAAGAAGCAGGCTATGAATGTGCTGGCTGGTCCAACGAAAAAATGGCTGAATTCATCAAGGAAAAAGGTATCACTTGCCCGGAATGCGGCGGTACAAACTTTACAGAAATCAGAAAATTCAACCTGATGTTCAAAACATTCCAGGGCGTTACAGAAGATGCCAAAAACGAAATCTATCTCCGTCCTGAAACAGCACAGGGTATCTTTGTAAACTTCTCCAACATCCAGAGAACAACAAGAAGAAAACTGCCTTTCGGTGTTGCACAGGTTGGTAAATCCTTCCGTAACGAAATCACTCCTGGTAACTTCACATTCCGTACAAGAGAATTTGAACAGATGGAACTGGAATTCTTCATCAAACCAGGCACAAATATGGAATGGTTCCAGTACTGGAGAGCATACTGCTACAACTGGCTGCTTTCCCTTGGCATGCACGAAGAAAACCTCCGTCTGCGTGACCACTCACCGGAAGAACTGTCCCACTATTCCACAGCTACAACAGACATCGAATTCATGTTCCCATTCGGCTGGGGCGAACTCTGGGGTATTGCTGACCGTGGCGCATTCGACCTGACACAGCATTCCGAACACTGTGGCAAACCAATCGAATACTTTGACCCTGAAACAAACGAAAAATACATCCCACACGTTGTTGAACCATCCCTTGGTGCAGACCGTGTTGCACTGGCATTCCTCTGTGAAGCTTATGACGAAGAAGTTGTAGATGCAGAAAAGAACGATACACGTGTTGTTCTCCGCCTGCACCCTGCACTTGCTCCATACAAAGCATGTATTCTGCCACTGAGCAAAAAACTGTCTGACGAAGCTACAGAAGTTTACCAGTCACTGCAGAAACACTTCATGGTTGACTACGACGAAGCAGGCTCTATCGGCAAACGCTACCGTCGTCAGGACGAAATCGGCACACCTCTGTGCATCACATACGACTTCGAATCCAAAGAAGACGGCTGTGTAACAGTTCGCGACCGTGACACAATGCAGCAGGAAAGAGTAAAAATCGAAGATCTGGTTGCTTACATCAACAAGAAAATCGAATTTTAATTGAATATTGCATGAAAATTTCAGTCCGGTGGATATTTCTGCCGGACTGTTCTTGTATATACTACAGCAGTGTGGTAGATTAAACAGTAAGGAAAATTTGAATTTGACGAGGTGTTTGCAGTAGTGAGAAACATTGGCATATACGAAAGAACAAGTGAAGTGATAAGTCAACTGACAAATGTGTGGGAACAATCTGTAAAAGCAACCCATTTGTTTCTATCAGAGTCAGAAATTGCTGAAATAAAGCCCTACATTCCAATGGCTTTACAGGAGATTCCCCATTTGATAGTCGCCGAAAATGAAGACGGCTTCCCTGTTGGTTTTATGGGCATAGAAAACAGAACGATTGAAATGCTCTTTATTTCACCAGAATACCGTGGAAAAGGTATAGGAAAGGAATTCATTCAGTATGGAATTGAAAGATTTTCTATCAATGAAGTCACTGT
>JAFQAF010000094.1 GCA_017400025.1 Oscillospiraceae bacterium | reverse complement strand
TATACAAGCACCAGAAGGGGAGTGGCTCCGCTGATGATACGGTATGACAGTGGTGTGGATTATTCTTCATATTCCGCAGCTGACAAGGTAATAGGCAGGGGAGCTGCCTTTATGTATATTCTGCTGGGGATAAAAAACATATATGTAAAAGTGATAAGCCAGCCTTCCCTTGAACTGCTTTCTGCTCACGGCGTGGATGTGGAGTACGATGAAATTGTGCCCGCTATCCGAAACAGGGACAATACAGGCTTCTGCCCTATAGAATCCTGTGTAATTGGTATAGATGAACCACTGAAAGCCCTTGAACAGATAAGAAAAAGAACAGCAGAGCTTGCAGGAAAGTAAAACTGCATTTTATTGACAGGAGAGAGCATAAATGCCAAAAATCACTACACATCTTCATCTTGCACTGAAGCTTCTGGATAAAATAACTATAAAAGATAAAAACGGCTTCTTTCTGGGGAATGCCTATCCCGACTGTGCAGGTGTGCGGGAAGATGAGTTTCTGTCACTGCATTACAAACAAAGCCGATATGGATTATGCAATCTTGAAAGATTTGCAGAGCAGGAAGAAAAGAACGATTTCAATCTCGGATACTATTTTCATCTGTGGACGGATAACCGGATAATAGAAGTTGATACGGGCGATATATCAAAATATGACTGTATTATTTGTGATATTCCTGTAATACTTCCTGCTGTTGAGGAACTGAAAAAAGAATCTTTTTCCGGAAGAAAGGAAACCGCAATGGGAAATATACTGGCTCTTGAATCAGAGGCTGTGCCACTCATTGAGGTAACACGGGAAAAACGCAAAAAATATGAGGAAATACTGGATGGAATAGCAGATAAATTCGCTTCAGAAATTTCTTTTTTTAAATGAGCAAAACCGGGCTGTAAACTACAGCCCGGTTTTCAATATATTGATTTATTTGAGTGTAAATACCTTTTCCATAGCTTTTATTGCTTTTTCACAGTTTGCCCTTGGACAAGCACAGTTGAAACGCAGGTATGTTTTGCCGTGGAAGCCGCGGCCGTCAGTTGTGATAACGCCCACTTCTCTGAGTTTGTCTCTGATAACGCCTACATCGTCACACAGACCGTCAAAGTTTACCCACAGCACGTATGTGCCCTGTGGCAGTTCAGCTGTAACGCCTTCGCATTTATTGAAGAATTCAACCATCAGCTTCTGATTTTCGCGCACGTATTTCAGCATTTCGTCCACGTATTCAGCACCGCCGGTGTATGCGCCGATGCATGCTTCCAGTGTCAGCAGGGAAACAGCGTTGGAATGTGTTGTGCTGCCTATTTTGTCCAGTTTATCACGCATCTGTTTGTTGTATGTTACAGAGTATGAGCCCTGCAGACCGGCAAGGTTAAAAGTTTTGCTTGGAGCATAGTTTGCTGTAACAATTTCTTTTGCCAGGTCACTTACAGACTGTGTCGGTGTGTGTTTGCAGGCAGGGTCAACAACAAAGTCTGCCCAGATTTCGTCAGAAACGATTTTCACGCCCAGTTTGCCACAGAGGTTTACAACGTTTTCAACTTCCCATTTTTCCCATACACGGCCTGTAGGGTTGTGTGGGGAACAGAAAATCATAAGGCTGATTTTGTTTGCTACAATCAGTTTTTCCATTTCTTCAAAGTTCATTCTCCATACGCCGTTTTCGTCCTTCAGCAATGGGGAATAAACCAGGTTTCTGCCCAGATTTTTAACTGTGCTCTGGAAGCCTGTGTATGTTGTCTGATTTATAAGGATGTTTTCGCCAGGCAGTGTGAATGCTTCCACTGCTGCACCTACACCGGCGAGAACAGATGTGTGGTTGAGAATATATTCTCTTTTCACTTCAGGATTGCCATAGCGTGTTGCGTGCCAGTTGCAGATAGCATTGAAATATTCTTCCGATGGCAGATAGTAACCGTATGCAGGGTGTTTTACACGCTCCATCATTCTTTCCACAATGCTTGGTGCTGTTTCAAAGTCCATGTCAGCAATCCACATTGGTACTACATCTTCTTCAGGTACTGGTGTATAGTATGGGCCTGGTCTTTTATGTGCTTCCCATTTGAAAGCGCCGGTGTTTCGTCTGTCCAGCTGTTTGTCAAAAAATTTTGCGTCCATATTTGTTTTCCTTTCGTTTACTTATTAACCTAATTATATCAAAACAATCACTTTTTTATCAATTCGCAAAAGTTACATAAAAAATAACTGCTAATTGTAGCATTGCCAATAATAAAAAAGTGAGTAGCAAATGTGATTACATCGCAGAATAAAAAGAATTAAGATGGTATAATATATTAAAAAAATAAAATGATTGCTGAAAGGGGAATTTGATGTGAAAAAGATTTTGATAATAGTTGGTTCATTCCGAAAGAATTCGTTTAATACACAGTTGGCAAAAGCAGTGGAAAAAATGCTGGAAAATAAAACAGATGTTTCTTATCTGGAGTATGCAGATGTGCCTTTCTTCAATCAGGATTTTGAATTTCCTACACCTGAAAGTGTACTGAAAGCACGCAGTCAGGTTATGGATGCGGATGGTTTGTGGATATTTACACCGGAATACAATTATCAGATTCCGGGTGTATTGAAAAATCTGCTGGACTGGCTTTCACGACCAGTCAGCCAGGATGATACACAGCGAAACTCTGTACTGAAAAACAAACCGGTAACTGTTTCCGGTGCGGCCGGCAAAAGCGGGGCAGCAGGTGCACGAAAAAATCTTTCCGCACTGGCGCAGTCAATGAGAATGAAACTTATAGCTGGCGAAGGCAGCGGCATTTCCATTGACGGTGCGGCCTGGTCAACTGATGTGCTGAACCTTTCAGAAGAAAATATTGAAATGTTAAAAAAACAGGTTGAATTGTTTATAGAATCTATATAAATAAAACAGGATGTCCTAATGACATCCTGTTTTTATTTGTTCAGTTTCAGTTTTACCAGATACTCTGTGGTATCCTCTTCAAATTTCTTTTCACCTGTCAGTTCAAATCCGTGTTTTTCATAGTTATCTTTTGTTTACAGCAGATGTGCCTTTTTCCAGCAGGTATGTGGCTTCCAGGTCTGCAAGATGGGTCATAACAGCCAGTGGGTAGCGGCGGTATGCCTCGCTCATGGCAAAGCTGCCTGCTTTTGCACTGTCATCAAAACCGCCCATATGCCAGCGTATGGCCATGGCTTCTTCTACGGTCAGGCGGATAAACCTGTCTACAAGAAAAACACTTTTTTCCCCGTGGCCGTAAGGAAACTGGTCGTCAACATTGTAAACCTTTACCTTTTCCCACTGGCCGGTCACATCGTTTTTTACGTTGCGTGTGCCTTCGGAATAGAAGTTGATTTTGCAGAAGTCGTGGCAGAGGCCTACAAGTGCAATTGTTTCGTCAGAATACATTTTGTCAATATCATTTCTGGCTTTCAGCACCTTGTACACATTGAGACTGTGCATTACAAGACCGCTTTCGCAGGCACCGTGGTATCTGGTGCTGGCAGGAGCTGTGAAAAAGTCTGTGTTTTCCAGCCAGTCCAGCATTTTGTCTGCACCCCGGCGGGTTACATAGGTATTGAATATTTCAAGAAATTCAGCTTTGTAGTCCATAGTATTACCTTTATAATATAGTATGATTTTATATTTATTATATATCCTTTTAAATAAAAATAAAAGAGGCAGAATCACATACTCTGCCTCAGATTCATCAAATATATTGAGCCGGATATTACAGGTCGATTTCATCCAGGATTTCTTTCAGTACAGCCAGTTCTTCAGCTGTCATAGAAATACCTTTACCCATTTTTGTGCCGTCTGCAGACCAGTCTCTTATATCATACTTTGGCTCTCTGTCAGACCAGGAAACAAGGTTCAGCTGTCTTTCCCAGCCACCTTTACCCTGACTGATAACGCCAAGTTTTTCTACGATTTCATATTTGAATTCTGCCATTTGTTTCACCTCTTTTATATTTGCTATACATTGTACTGTATCTTTATGACAATTGCAAGTAGAAAATGTATAAAAATCATTGACTTTTTTTGTATTGCAGATTAAAATATATTAAAAATATAAATAAAGGCTGTGAAAAAGAGGCAGCAGGTGGGTTTGTTTTCCAGAGAGCCGGGGCAGGTGAAAGCCGGTATGCAGATATCTGTTGTGTAGCTTTTGAGCCGGAGAAGTGAAGTAGCAGTAGCTTTTCCCGTAACCTTCTGCGTTAAAGAAAACTGAGTGGCTCTCTGATGGGGGCAATTTGGGTGGTACCACGGTTATTCAATCGTCCCATATTTTTGGGGCGGTTATTTTTTTATGTTTTTTACCTGCTCCCGAAATTATAAAAAGGAGAAATCTATAATGAAAGAACTGGAAAAAATCTACAATCCCAAACGGGTTGAAGACAAGATTTACAGTATGTGGCTGGATGAAAAATACTTCCACACTGAAATCGACAAAACAAAGAAACCTTACACAATTATGATGCCGCCGCCAAATATCACAGGTCAGCTGCATATGGGTCACGCTCTTGACAACACACTGCAGGATATTCTTATCCGCTACAAGAGAATGGCCGGCTACTGCGCACTGTGGGTACCGGGCACAGACCACGCTTCAATTGCTACAGAAGCAAAAATTGTTGAAGCAATGGCAAAGGAAGGCCTGACAAAAGAAGATATCGGCCGTGAAAAATTCCTGGAAAGAGCCTGGGACTGGAAAGCTAAATACGCAGGCAGAATTGTTGAACAGCTGAAAAAACTGGGTGTTTCCTGTGACTGGGACAGAGAAAGATTTACAATGGACGAAGGCTGCAGCGAAGCAGTTAAAGAAGTATTTGTAAACCTTTACAACAAAGGCCTTATCTATCAGGGCGAAAGACTGGTAAACTGGTGCCCGCACTGCCTTACATCCATCTCTGATGCTGAGGTAGAATTTGACGAACAGGACGGCAGCCTGTGGCATATCCGTTATCCAATCAAGGACAGCGATGAATATATCACAGTTGCTACAACACGCCCGGAAACAATGCTGGGTGACAGTGGTATCTGTGTAGCACCGGACGATGAAAGATACACACATCTGCTGGGCAAACACGCCATCCTTCCGCTGGTTGGCAGAGAACTCCCGATCTTTGCAGACAGCTATGTTGAAAAGGATTTCGGCTCAGGCGCTGTTAAAATGACACCTGCCCACGACCCTAATGACTTTGAAGTTGGTGCACGCCATGGTCTGGAAATCATCAGATGTATGAACGATGATGCCACAATGGCAGAAGATACCGGCAAATACGCAGGTATGGACCGCTACGCTGCAAGAAAAGCCATTGTAAAAGACCTGGAAGAACAGGGCTACCTTGTAAAGGTTGAACCATACAAACACAATGTTGGCACTTGCTACCGCTGCCACAATACAATCGAACCAATGATTTCAAAACAGTGGTTTGTAAAAATGGAACCTCTGGCAAAACCTGCAATTGAAGCAGTACGCAGCGGCGAAACAAAATTTGTTCCTGAAAGTGTTGAAAAAATTTTCTACAACTGGATGGAAAACATCAAAGACT
>JAFQAF010000093.1 GCA_017400025.1 Oscillospiraceae bacterium | reverse complement strand
TTACCAGAGCGAAGACATCTGGTGCATACGTGAATATAACGTGGAGAACCGTCCACGATAGCTTTAACTCTCTTTACGTTTGGTTTCCAAGCTCTGTTAGAGCGTCTGTGAGAGTGAGAAACTTTAATACCAAAAGCTACACCCTTGCCACAACAATCACATTTTGCCATTCTGTTGCACCTCCTAAAATTTGATAACTATATCATTATAACAGATTGTTCACCATTTTGCAATAGTAAACAGACATTTTTAATTGCTCAATTAGTTTAGCACAAATAAACAATAATATCAAGTAAAATTTTACAAAAAGTCAAAAAATTTTTTAATAATGCACTTTTATTTTGAAAAACCATCACATAATCATATTATACTGCTGTTTATAAATGTAATATAAATATAGACTTGAAAAAAAACACATAAACCAATATAATAATAGTTTGAGGAGAAATGAAAATATGCTTAGACTTGACCCGTTTACAACTATAGTACGTATTATAGTTTTATTTACAACTATCCCTGTACACGAAGCCGCCCACGCATGGGTTGCAGACAGACTGGGAGACCCTACCGGCCGATACAAAGGCAGACTTACCCTTAACCCGATGGCTCATTTTGACCTTATGGGCTGTATTGCCCTTGTGCTGACAGGCATTGGCTGGGCAAAACCTGTGCCGGTAAACCCTATGAACTTTGATGACAGGAAAAAAGGCATGGCTATTACAGCAGCTGCAGGCCCTGTATCAAATCTTATACTGGCTGCAGTAAGCCTTATAATTGCAAAAATAATTCTTTACATGGGTAACCTTACCGGTTTTGGCTATGTGATGGGGACACTGTATACAGTTTTCATTGTAATGTGCAGTACAAATATTTCCCTGGCTATTTTTAACCTTATGCCATTCCCGCCTTTTGATGGTTCCAGAATTTTCAACTATTTCCTCAGCGACAAATACTATTTCAAAATTATGCAGTATGAACAGTATATTTTTATAGGTGTATTTGTTTTGCTGTGGCTGGGATTTTTTGACGGCCCTCTGTCTTTCCTTAATGGTATCATTTATTTTGTCCTCAACAAGCTCACATTTTTTGTGGACATTATTTTCAGAATAATTCTCTAAGGAGCGCAGATGATCCGGATAAATTATAAAATAGAAGATTTTGAAGGTCCTCTTGATCTGCTGCTGGTGCTTATATCCAAAAACAAGATGAGCATTGCTGATGTGGAGATTATCACCATCATCAACCAGTATCTGGCTGTTATCAATGCCTCTGAAGAAACAGACCTTGATTCCGCCAGTGAGTTTATTGATATGGCTGCAAGGCTTGTTTACCTTAAATCAGTGTATCTTCTGCCCAAGGATGACGAAGGCGAAAAGCTGAAGGCAGAGCTGCAGGGCCAGCTGATAGAATACTCCCGGGCAAAGCGTGCCGCACAGATGCTGCGAGACCGCTTTATCGGCGACAGCCTTTTCCTGCGCCCGGCCGTGGAGATAAAAGAGGATTATACTTATTCAATTGTTCATCCTGTGGATGACCTTATAAAAGGCTACGCCCGCCTGCGGGACAGAAGCCTTAACAGAACACCGCCTGCCGTACAGCGCTTTGAGCCTATTGTTACCGCACCGGTTGTGTCTGTTGCATCAAAAATATACACCCTTCTCAAAGGTATGATAAAAAGAAATGTGACCAGCGTTCACGCCGCATTTGAAGGCATGAAAACCCGCAGTGAGGCAGTGGCCATGTTTCTTGCAGTGCTGGAACTTGTACGCGCCCACAGGATTACAGTGGACGAAAAAGGCGGCCTGGAATTAATCCGAAAGGAAAAAAATAACCAATGACAATAAATCAGAGTGTAAAAGCTGCAGAGGCTGTTATTTTCGCCGCAGGTGAAGGCATCTCTCTGGAAGCTTTGATGAATATACTTGAAGTGGACGAAAAGCAGCTGATGTATATAATTGATATGCTGAAAGAAAAGTACAATCACGACGGCAGCGGTGTGATTGTGGTATCAAATACAGACAGCGTTGCTTTTACCACAGCACCGGATACAGCGGATATAGTTTACAAGGCCCTCAGCGTCAAAAAGAACACCCCGCTTTCCAATGCGGCAATGGAAACGCTGGCTATAATTGCATACAACCAGCCGGTTTCCCGTGCTTTTATCGAACAGGTGCGCGGTGTGGATTCCACCTCCAGCGTAAAGACACTGCTGGAGAGAAATCTCATAGAGGAAGCTGGCCGCCTGGATATTCCGGGCCGCCCTCTCAGTTACAAAACCACAGATGTGTTCCTGCGCAGCTTTTCCCTTAACAGCCTGGCGGAACTGCCAAAGGTAAAGGTGGAAAAAGAAGGGCAGATGTCCACTGACGATTTATCTTTAGAGGAAGATGACGATGACGGTATTGCTTAAAATACTGGCTGCTACCGGCTGGCTGCTGCTGGCTGTATTGCTGCTTCTGCTGTGGATAATATTTGTTCCGCGCCATTTCTGGCTGGAATATTCAAAGGCAGAGGGTTTTACAGCACAGGTGAATCTGGCTTTTTTCAGAATAAGGGTTTACCCTGTGCCGGATTTCATATCCAGGCTGGCATCGGGAAAGAAAAAACAGCAGAAGGAAGAAAAACAGAGCACCGGCAATGAAAATGGCGGTGCTGAAAATAAAAAGCAGAACCCCCTTGCAGACCTGCAGTTTTCCTTTGACCTGATAAAACAGGTGGTTTCTGCTGCAAAAGGTATTATGAAACGTGTTTTCGGTGCCATAAAATTCCGTGATGTTTCCTTTACAATACCAATCCATACAGCTGATGTACTTAAAACCCAGCAGACCTACGGCGCTGTTACATCAGCATTTTACTCACTGAATACATTTCTGCAGAAACATCTGCAGCTGTATTATAAAAGCCCTGTATTTGTGGCGGACTTTGCCGGCAGATACAGTGAAGCACTTTATTTTTACTGCAAGATAACCGCCAGCCCGGTTTTGCTGCTGGCAGCGGCATATTTTGCATATACCCAGTATACACAGATTACAGAAAACAATAAAAAGTCCCCGGACGTAACAGAAAAGGAGATTATAAATGGACAGACAGAATTCAATTAATGAACTTATGGCAGGCACTCTTGGCAAAATGCGTGAACTGGTGGATTCCAATACAGTTATCGGTACACCAATCACAACAGAAGCAGGTACTACAATAATACCAGTTTCCAAAATAACCTTCGGCTTTGTTTCGGGCGGTACAGATTTTGCCACAGAAAAGCAGAAAGAACTTTTCGGCGGTGCTGCATCATCCGGCGCATCAATCACTCCGGTAGGCTTTCTTGTTGTAAACGGCACATCTGTAAAGTTTATGCAGGTGGCTGAGGGCAACCGGACTATAGACCGTCTTATCAATATGATGCCTGAAGTAATCGACAAACTGGAAAATCTTATCAAAGGCGACAAAAAATCAGCAAACATTCAGCCAGCTGATGAAGAAGCAACAACATTTTAACTGACAGAACAATATAAACGGAGAAAAAATGAGAGATACAAGGATACAGAAAGCTATGTCTGATATGGGCCTCTGTTCCCGCCGCCGGGCAGAACAGATTATTCTGGAAGGCCGTGTAAAACTGAACGGCCGCCCTGTAAAACTGGGTGACAAAATGGATATGGCCACAGACGTGCTGTCCGTAGACGGACAGACAATCCGCCCATCAAAGAAAAAAGAATACAAATACTACATCCTGCACAAACCGCGTGGATATATCACAACAGCCCGTGATGACCGCGGCAGAAAAACAGTTATGGAACTGATTTCAGATATCCCTGAAAGAGTTTATCCTGTAGGCCGTCTGGACAAAGACAGTGAAGGCATGCTGCTGATGACAAACGACGGCGAACTGGCAAATATGCTGACACACCCTTCACATCACGTTGCAAAAATGTACCGTGTTACAGTACATCCAAAGGCAAGCGAAGAACAGATTATCGCACTGACAGACGGCGTTTATCTTGATGACGGCAGCAGAACACTGCCTGCAATCATTCGTGTAGTTGCAGAAGAAGACGAAAGAACAGTAATGGAAATGACAATCCGTGAAGGCAAAAATCGCCAGATCCGCCGCATGTGCGAAGCTGTGGGCCTGCAGGTGGCACGTCTTTCCAGAAAATCTGTTGGCCCTGTAAAGCTGGGTATGCTGGCACCGGGCAAATACAGAGAACTGAAACCTGCAGAAATCATAGCGCTGAAAAATGCTGCTACAAAGGCTGCAAGACAGAAAAGAGCAAGAAGAAACGAGGATTAAACTATGTATACAATGAAACCTATTGAAGAATATGATGTTCTTGAACTGCTGAACAACGGCAGATTTGAAGGTGAAATGGATGGCTATATTCTTTCAGATGGCGGCGACCTTTTTGGCTGGTCACTGTTCAGAATAGACGGGGACGTTACCACTATGCTGGATATTCTTGCTCCAAGCGGCCAGTTCTTGGACGGACTTATCCGCGCTTCCGTTGCTTACGGTGAAGCACGCGGTGCCACAGGCTTTACACTGAATATGGACGTGGAAGATTTTGTTAAATACAAAAACATTTTCTTTGAAGATGAAGGCGAAATTATTCCAAACGACCATCTTTTCACACCTTGTGAAGGCGAATAATACTGATATAATTGATAAAGGCAGGGGAAACCCTGCCTTTTTATATGTTAAAAATGAAATATCTGTGATATACATATAATACAGTTGTCACAGATTTTTAATAATGTTAAAATTAAAATGAGATATGTAAAAAGGAGGCAGATATATGAATAAAGCTATAAAATTGCTGCTGGCTTTTGTTTTTGCGCTGTCAATGACAGGCTGTGGCGACACCCCAGAGCCGGACAGCGGCACAGCTGCGGCAACGCCTTCACCTGCACCGGCAGAAACACTCTGCCCGCCCAGCCGGCCGGAGGAAACAGAGTACACAGTAATTACAATATCCACACCGGAAGATTTACTGCAGCTTTCCCATACCTATGGAGAAGGGGACAAGGATTATTCAAGGATAAAATATGTCCTCACAAATAATATTGATATGTCCGGCACAGAGGGATTTGTACCCATAGGCACAGCTTTTTATAACGGGAATGTATGGGAAGGCCCGGGCTTTTACAGCGTTTTTGATGGCCAGGGTTATTCCGTTAAAAATCTTTCTATAGATTATGGCGGTGATGCCGAGGGCAAAAACGGCCACGAAGCTCTTGGCTTTTTTGGCGTTACCGGGGAAAATGCAGTAATCAGAAACCTCAATATAGAAAACCTCACTATAGACGGCATAGGAAAAAATGCCTATTACAGTCCCTCTGTGGGCGGTCTTGCAGGGTACTTTGCCGGCACAGCAGAAAACTGCCACGTCAGCGGCAGTATGTCTGCCATTCTGTGCAGCGGGGGTTTTATCGGCAGGATAAACGGCGATGCATATATCGAAAACTGCACTGCAGACGTGGATATCAGCGGCTGCTGGTATATAGGCGGCTTTCTGGGTTATTCTGACAGTGCAACGGAATATGACCTTCTTATAAAAAACTGTGCTTCTTTCGGCAGTGTTACAGCTTTTATCCCAAGTGTGAATCTGGACAGTATAAGAGATGTGGGCGGTTTTGCAGGCCTTATTGCCGATGGTACAATAGAAAACTGCCATTCACAGACCAGAATGATTATAAATGATCCGGCTGTAAGCGTAGGTGCATTTATCGCGCATACACATACAGCAGATATTTCAGATTGCACCTATAATC
>JAFQAF010000092.1 GCA_017400025.1 Oscillospiraceae bacterium | reverse complement strand
TGCTTTCTGTGCAGTGTATTCAATCTCCCTGCACAGATTGTCCACATAGCCCTGCATCAGATGGCCGTGGCTCTTTATGGATGTGGACACAAAGGAGCAGTAGCTGCAGCGGGACGGGCAGAAGGGGATGGAAATATACAGGCTGTAGTCCTTTGGCCTGCCGGAGTCTATCACCGGCTGCTGCAGATTGAAAATATCCACACACAGCTGTATTTTTTCATCGCTCACAAGGTATTCGTTTCTAAATTTATTTATTACATCCTGTAAATTTCTACTCTGTTTATACAGATTGCGGAACAGTCTCACCGGGCGTACACCTGTCAGCACACCCCAGGGCAGGCTGGTGCCGGTGGCCTGCACATACAGCCTGTAGGCGGCTGTACACAGCTGCATTTCCTCTTTCGGGCCATCCGGGAGAATTGCTATTTCATCCTGTACACAGCCTTTACCGGTGCATACAGCCAGGCTGAAAGCACCATCTTTGTTTTCTATCAGAATATATTTATCTTCCGGCAGCTGTGGCAGGCTGTCTGTTTTTGTCACAGTCAGTCCGCGGAAAAACATTCTGCTCAGCTGCTCTATTTCATAATGTGTATCGTAATTTACCAAAAATAATTGCATAGTTTCTGTTTCTTATATAAATTCAGGCGGCAGATGCCGCCCGTTGGTTACCGGGTAACCGGCGGTTGATTACAGTCTTCTCAGATAAGGATTCTGTGCTTTTTCCTGCTTCATTGTGGAAAAATGGTTGTGGCCCGGCAGTACTTTCATTTCATCCGGCACTGTTTTTACTATTTTTGCCAGGCTTTCCATCAGCACTTCAAAGCTGCCGCCCTCAAAATCTGTTCTGCCCACAGTGCCTGCAAACAGGGTATCACCGGAGAACAGCATATCCCGGCACATAATGCAGTAGCCACCCGGAGTATGGCCCGGAGTGTGGAAAACCTGGAACATCATATCCCCAATCTTCAGCACACGGCCGTCTTCATAGTCTGTGGTGCCCTCCAGGCCAAACTGTTCCCTGTCTTCTGCACCCACATATACCGGGCAGCCAAAGACAGCCACTGTTTCATACAGTGTTTCGCGATGGTCAGCGTGGCCGTGGGTCAGCAGAATGGCTTTCAGCTGTGCCCTGTCATTTTCCAGTATAGCCTTCACCTTTTCCACATCAGCACTGCAGTCTATCAGCACAGCATTGCCTGTGTCATCTGTCAGCATATAGCAGTTTGTGTAGTAAGGCCCTTTGCCCACAAGATGGTATGCTTTCATCAGTTGCCCCTCCATTCGTCAGTGTCTATGATGATTGTCACAGGGCCGTCATTGGTCAGGTTTATCTGCATATCAGCGCCAAATTCGCCGTGCACCACCTTGCCAAAGCCCATGGTGTTCATTTCTGCAAGGAATTTTTCATAAATCGGAATTGCCACATCAGGCTTTGCAGCCTTTACAAAGGATGGTCTGCGGCCTTTCTTTGTGTCTGCAAACAGGGTGAACTGGCTCACAACCATACAGTCCAGTCCCAGGTCCAGGGCAGAAATATTCATTTTGCCCTCGCTGTCTTCAAAAATTCGCAGCTGTGCTATCTTCTGTGCCACTGCCAGGGTGTCTTTTGCTTCGTCTCCCTCGCGCACGCCGAACAGCACCACCAGACCGGCACCCATTTCCTGCTTTTCACCGCCGTTTACGGTAATCCATGCGTCTTTTACTCTCTGTACTACAGCTCTCATCAGTATTCCTTTGCCTCTTTTTTTCTTATTCTGTCCAGCTTATCCTGCTTTGTGGTGGTGTTCACCTTTTCCACAGGCTTCACGCCGTACCAGCTGCCTCTTTTTGCTGCAGCTGCCCGGCGCTGTGCTTTTTTGGACTGTTTTTCAGGCGGCACAACCTTTTTCACTTTCACTTTTACTTTTGCTTTCACGGACTGTGCCTCCTTTCACACCGGGGAATCAGCTTCTTTCCACGGAGATAATATTCTTTGTCTTTTTCAGTTTTGCAATAATTGCATTCAGATGGTCGGTGTTGTTTACACCTATGGTCACGTGCATTGACAGGCGTTTGTCCGCTGTCTGTTTGGCGTTCAGTTCAAATATTGGCACACGCATATTGCCCAGCTGTGTGGAAACTTCCACCAGCGCCATGCCGTTGTCCAGCGCCATGATTTCAAGGGAAGCCTTGAAGTCTTCCTTGATATCGTCTGCCCAGTATGCATTTACCCAGCGTGCCCGGTTTTCCGGGTCTATGTTTTCAGGGCGTGCGTTTACACAGCTCTTTTTGTGGATGGAAACGCCAAAACCGCGGGTGATAAAGCCCACAATTTCGTCCCCCGGCAGAGGGGAACAGCATTTGGAGAATTTTACCAGACAGTTGTCCAGACCTTCCACAATTACACCGTTGGAGCTCTTCGGCTTTTTCACCGGTGCAGTCACTATCTGTTTTTCCACAGGCTGTTCAGCCTGTTCGCGTTCTTTCTGTATTTTTGTCCAGATGTCTTTGGCTTTGAATATAACTTTGGACAGCTGGATACCGCCGTAGCCTATGGCCGCAAACAGTTCTTCGCTGTTGTTGTATTTGCTGCGTCGTGCAAGCTCTGTCATAAACTCGTCGTAGGTATCTCCCGGAGTTATCAGGTTGCGGCGCAGTTCCTTATCAAGAGCGTTTTTGCCCTCGGTAATATTTTCTTCTTTTCTTTCTTTTTTGAACCAGGAGCGGATTTTACTTTTTGCTTCACTGGTTTTTACTATATTCAGCCAGTCACGGGACGGGCCTTTGTCCTTCGGGCCTGTCACTACTTCAATGATTTCACCGGTGGAAACCTTGTAGTCTATAGGCACCATACGCCCGCTTACCTTTGCTCCAGTCATTCTGTTGCCAACGGCGGAGTGAATAGCATAGGCAAAGTCAATTACGGTAGCACCTGCAGGCAGGTTGATAACGTCGCCCTTCGGTGTGAATACAAATATATCGTCCGGCACAAGGTCACTCTTGATACTTGCCAGCAGTTCTGTATTGTCTTCAGCATCCTGCTGGTTTTCCAGCATCTGGCGTACCCATGCCAGTTTTTCGTCCATGTTGTCTGCGCCCTGCAGGCCGGTTTTGTATTTCCAGTGTGCGGCGATACCGTATTCTGCAGTGTAGTGCATATCCCAGGTGCGTATCTGTATTTCAAAAGGAATGCCATCCTTGCCGATTACAGATGTGTGCAGGGACTGGTACATATTTGCCTTTGGTGAGGAAATATAGTCCTTGAAACGGGAGGGGA
>JAFQAF010000091.1 GCA_017400025.1 Oscillospiraceae bacterium | reverse complement strand
CGGGCGCTGCCCTTGGTTTTGTAGTGCTGGAAAAACAGGGCACAAAAGCACCCCTTTTCACAGAGCAGGACCTGGGCGCCGCAGTGCAGAATCTGCTGCTGCAGGCTGCAGAAGACGGCCTGGGCACAGTGTGGATGGGCGTGGGCCGCGGCACAGAAAGAGAAACATTCCTCACAGAAATGTTCTCTCTGCCGGAAACAGTAAAGCCTTTTGCAGTGATTGCGGCAGGCTACCCTGCAGATGAAAATGCAAACAGATTTGTGGACAGATACGAAGAAAACAGAGTCCACTGGAACAAATATTAAGGAGATGCAGATATGGCTGTACTTGATGTAATAAAAACAAGAAAATCAATCAGAAAATACAGGGACACACCGGTGGAGGCAGAAAAACTGGCAAACGTGCTGGAAGCTGCACGCCTGGCACCTTCTGCACGCAACCTGCAGGACTGGAAATTTATCGCAGTTACAGACGCTGACAAACGTGCCCTTATGCAGGAAGCCTGCGGCGGCCAGAAGCAGGTGGGTATGGCACCGGTGACACTGGTGGTATGTGCCAACAATGACAGCACAATGTCCTGCGGCCAGTCCAAAACCACAATAGACTGCTCCATCGCAATGTCCTTTATGCTTCTTCAGGCAGAGGCAGAGGGCCTGGGTATGTGCTGGCTGGGCCATTTCTATGCTGACAAGGTGAAAGAAGTTCTGGGTATTCCGGAAGACTACATTGTGGTGGCTGTTTCACCTCTGGGCTATGCAGATGAAGACCCTACACCAAAGCCAAGAAAAGCAGCAGAAGATGTAATCTGCTACAATCAGTTTAAATAAGGCAAAAAAGAACTGTAAACAGGCAATATTGTTCAAATAAAAATGTCATTCTGAGGAACGAAGTGACGAAGAATCTTAACTATATGGTCAGGATTCTTCCTTTCGTTCAGAATGACATTCAGTTTATTATGTATTTTTTGAGGAACTGTTTAACGCAATGACGTTGTGCAATCAGTTCTCTTTTTTGTTTATAAGTTCAGCAGAGTTTTTGGCCACGCTTTCCATAGATACATTTTTCAGCAACAGCCAACCAATAATTATCACAGCTATTATAATCTCCCTGCTGTGGCTGCCGATTATTTCTTTTACACTCCTTGCGTCATAGCCGCCCTCTGTGGCAGTGTCCAGCACATCCCGGCTTATTACTATATCGCCATCACTATAAAGATACAGTGACACACCCTGGCCCATAATGCCTTTTCTAGTAAATTCCCTTATTTCCGTCACATATCCCACAGCAATGCAGTAGGTATCTGTGATTTCGCTGTATGTTATTTCATTATAAGGCACGGAAGAGAATTCCATATCTGCCAGCTTTCTGTGGGGCAGTGTGGCGGCTTTGCTGTGCACAGCCGTCAGCTGTGGTTTGCCGTCTATAAGGTCAAAATCTGTTTTGAAGCCGAAAAATGCATCCCCGTCCCTGAATTCAAAGCAGGCGGTGCATGCATTTTCGTCCCCGCTTTCCACATATACCTCTGCGGTGTAGCCGGTTTCGCTGTCTGTGTACAGTTCCAGCCTGCCGGCTTCAATCAGCTGGCTGTATGTAAAGTTTGCAGACAGAGTGCCGGCTGCAGACATATATGAATTTGCCCTGTTTTCAGTCTGTGCATATCCACTGAAACTGAAAGCGGCAAAAAGCAGTATTGCTGGAATAAATATTTTTACCTTTTTCATATACTCACCTCTTTATTTTATTATATCAATAAATGCGTAAATATCAATGGAAACTGTGTGAAAGCCTGCTTCCGGCTGTGTACAGGGACTGTGGGGTGAAATATATGCGGATAAAACAGCAAAAAGAAAAGGCGGAGTGCAATCACTCCGCCTTTCATACGAGCAAACCGTAAGCCGTGTTCTGTATTAAACGATGATCTATCTAGACTGCATATTGCTATACAGTTCAAGCCTCCTCCTGAGAGCTGCAGGACTACATATGCTCTGCTGTCGGGAGTTGCTGCGGGTAAGGTTTACATAGCCGGTATGTCTCCACACCGCTGGTGAGCTCTTACCTCACCTTTCCACCCTTGCTCCGATACACAGTATCGGGGCGGTATATCTCTGTTGCACTATCTCTGGGGTCGCCCCCGGCTGACGTTATCAGCTACCCTTGTCCTGAGCAGCACGGACTTTCCTCACGGGTATTCTTGCGGAATACCCCCGCCATCGTATGTTTTACTCGTAAATAAACATTTTTAATCGGACAGCGGCATGCCATTGGCATCTGTTGCCACACGTCCCGTCAGAATCATCAGGGCTTCATATATGGCCCATATCTGGCTGGCCCAGCCAAGGAAAAACACAAACAGCATCAGATGTGTAATGCCTTTCTTTGTATAGCCAAGATAAAATTCGTGTATACCCATACTGCCCAGCAGAATTGCCAGCACTGCAGCAATCAGTCTGCTTTTCTGGCCGGCCATCACGTTTCTGTATCCGTTTCTGATGTCCCCTGCAAAGTCTTTCTTTTCCTGCCGGCCCACCTTGTGGCCGCAGTTTGTGCAGAATATGGCGTTGTCATCGATTTTAAAACCGCAATTTGTACAATACATTTTTTATCCCCTGTAATTCAGACTAAAATAGTTTATCACATATCTCAACTAAATTCAACTATAAAAAAGTGTTCAAATTGCAAAAATCTGCATTATTTTTCAAAATTTATCATATAATCTGTTTTTATTCTTATAAATATGGTAAAATAAAAGTTAAAGCGAAAAAAGGAGGAAAGAATGAAGTACACATTTACTGTAAAAGAAGACCAGCACAGAATGCGTCTGAATGTATTCCTCCGTGAAAGCGGCATCTCCGCCGCCCTTATAAGAAAAATCAAATTCACCCCGGACGGAATGCTGGTAAACGGCGAAAAGAAAAATGCAGACTGGCTGCTTTCTGCCGGGGATATGGTGGAGGTAAACCTTACAGATGACGAAGAGGACTCCACTGTAATTCCCCAGACAGGGCCTCTGGATATAGTGTATATGGACAGCAGCTGTATGGTGGTGAACAAACCCTACGATATGCCCTGCCACCCTTCATTCAATCACCCCACAGACACAGTTGCCAACTATTTTATGGGCTACTGGCAGGAGAAAGGGCAGAAAAAAATCTGCCGTATCATCAACCGCCTGGACAGAAACACCTCCGGCCTTGTGATTATAGCGCTGGATGCCCATTCTGCAGAGCAGCTGAAAGGCAATGTGGACAAAACCTATACCGCAATAGTGCAGGGCAGACTGCAGCCTGCCCACGGCATAATCGACCGGCCTATCGCCAGACAGCGGAAATCCATAATCACACGCTGTGTCAGGGCAGACGGCCAGCGCGCTGTCACAGAATACACAGTTGCACGGCAGAATGACAGGCTGTCTGTGCTGGATATAAAACTGTACACCGGCCGCACCCACCAGATAAGAGTGCATTTTTCCCACATCGGCCATCCGCTGGAAGGGGACGACCTTTATGGCGGCAGCAGGGATAATATTCATAGGCACGCACTGCATTGCTCATGCCTGAGCTTTGTGTCCCCGTCTGAAAACAGAATGGTTGAGGTGCTTTCCCCCCTGCCGGAAGATATGGCAGGGCTTGCCGAAGGGATACGGAAAAAAGGCTGAATTTTCCATTTAGTGACTTAAAAGAAAAGTTTTGTCAGGAAAATGTGAACATCTGGCTACAAAACAGTAAAATTTGTCACTTTTTCTTGAAATATAGACTAAAACAAGGTATAATTTTATATTGGACATCAGCGTGCTGATGTGAATAATAAAGTAAAGGAGAGGAATGCATGCCATTAAAAAGCAAAAAGAAAAATGCTAATGGTTCAGAAAATAAAAGCAGTACAATAAAAGCAATTTTCAGACGCTACAATCCTGATAAAGTTACAGCAAACGGCATCAGAAACTTTTTGGGCTACATATTCTATAAAACAGGCTATGAAATAGAAATGAGCACTGTTTATGTGTGGAATAAGGTTTCAAAGGTTTTTGACAGATTATATAAATTTACATCCGGGCTTTTGAAAAACATGGCTCTGTTTTTCGACAAGCTTACAGATACAATACTTGATGACCTTGGCGAGCCTCTGGAAAGAATAGGCCGCGCAGTCTCAGCAATTTCCACAATTTCAAAGGAAGCAAAAACTGATAAAAACCGCTCAGCCCGCAAGGAGATGAGCGCATATATGAAAGAGGGTATGGCAAAGCACAAAGACCTGGCCAGAACCCTTTACAGCTACATATGCCCCCTGGCGGCGGCAGCTGTGTTCGCACTTGTGGTTTCATTTGCACTGGGCAGGGAATATGCCATACAGGTAAATGTAGGGGGCGAAAACATAGGCACTGTTTCCAACTATTCAGTGCTGGAAAATGCCAACAAAATTATTGAAAACAAACTGGTAAGCACAGACGGCCAGGAATGGACTCTGGACGCATCCATAAAAATGGTGGGCCAGGGCAGAAAGGAAATCCTGGACGAAAGACGGCTGGCAAACAATATCCTTGCCACATCTGATGAAGATATTGTAGAAGCATCAGGCCTTTATGTAAACGGTGAATTCCGCGGTGCCGTTCAGGATGCCACACTGCTGAACAAGGCACTGCACGAACTGAAAGACCCGTATGAAAACGGCAGTGAAAGCAGAACAGTATCCTTTGTGGAGGATGTAAATGTTCTGGAAGGCATCTTCTTCACAGACAGCGTGGTAGGAGATAAAGAGCTGGCCGATATGGTAGGCAGTGAGGTTTCCGGTGAAAAACGCTACACTGTTGTGTCAGGTG
>JAFQAF010000090.1 GCA_017400025.1 Oscillospiraceae bacterium | reverse complement strand
TTCGGCACGGAAGTGTTCAGATATACTTATTTGGATTATCTTAATATACCAAGAGCAATGACAACCATCAGCGATAACTGCTTCGACAGCATGGGCAGCCTGCGAGTGCTCTATGTGCCGAAGACTGTAAAAGCCTATGGCGGCAGTGTATTTGATATGGACACAGCAGTGCAGTTTATTGTCTATGAAGGCAACTATGACGAATACCAGAACATTACCGTTAAAGAAGACAACGACGGTCTGGAAAAAATCTGCGTGCTGCTCAACAATCAGAGCACAATGGAAGGTGAGCTGACAGACACTGTAAACTACTGCTATGACCTGGATACAGCCACACTTACAATCACAGGCACAGGCCCAATGCCGAATTTTGACTACTCCACAGACCAGGGCGGCGACTATATTGCCCCTGCACCTTGGTACGGCCTTGATATAAACAAGGCGGTTATCGGCTCCGGCGTTGAATCAATCGGCGAATATACATTCAATGATATTTCTATAAGCACACTGGTTATCAATAAATCAGTGACAGAAATCAGCGACTATGCCTTTGGCGAAAGCGGCAGTGTATACGAAGTATACTACACCGGCACAGAAGAACAGTGGAACGCTATCACTGTGGGCACAGGCAACACCTGGATTAACAATGCAGAAATCTACTTTGACTATATACCGGTTCTCAGCGGCACAGTGGACGGTCTTGACTGGATTGTTGAAGACGGCGCACTGCTGATTGAAGGCGAAGGCGAATTTGCACCGGAAAACCTGCCTTGGGCAGGCCAGGGTGCTACAATAGCAAACGTAACCTTTGGCGAAGGCATCACAGCAGCCGATGTTTCCTTTATTGACGGCACAGATGGCATGGTGCTCTATCTGCCGTCCACAATGGAAGAAATCACCATGGGTGATGCAGAGGCAACACAGCTGGAAATCTGGTATGAGGGCACTCTGGAAGACTGGCTGAATGTGGCAAAGACAAACAACGGCGCAGAAGGCCTGAAAACAGCAGTTGTTTACTGTCTGGACACAGTTTCCACACAGGCCACAGACTGGACTTTTGTTACAATGTTCGGTCTCGACGCATACTTTACAGTTGAGGGCGACACAGCAGTTATAGCCGGTAAAGGCGTGGCCGGTACAGGCGAAATCACCTCTACATGGGATGAAAATATCAGACACGTGGTTATCACAGGCGCAATCAGCGAACTGGCAGAAAGTGCATTCTTCTATTATACAGACATTGAAACCATGACAGTGGAAGCACCTGTAAAAGTTTACGGCAGCTGCTCACTGGGCTGGATGGAAAGTCTGACAGAGCTTACTCTGCCTGCCACAGCCACAAAGATGGGCGATGCAGTGTTCAAAGGCTCATCAAAACTGAAAGAAATTGTTGTGCCTAAAGGCCCGACACATCTGGGCTACGGCATGTTTATGTTCTGTGAAAGCCTTGAAAAAGTGTATATCCCTGCAACAGTGAAAACCCACAGCGGAGACCTGTTCACAATGACTCCGAACCTGCAGGATGTATTCTTTGCAGGCACTGAAAAACAGTGGAATGCAATCAAATTCAATGACCCGGATTGCCTTGAATGTGACTGGTGCTTTATGACAGAACCGGAAATCCATTTCAATGCAAAAATGGGTATCAACTCCGTAACAGTAAGAAATGCTGAAGACGAAGAAATCACAGCGCTGAACATCAATGTTTACGAAGACACAGTGGAAACACTGGTAAAAGCTGAACTGAATGCCATCGGTGAATACGAAGAAGGCATTACAGTTTCCACAGACAGCGACTATGTGGCCACAGTTACAGAAACTGATGTTCCGGGCGAATACCTTATCTATACAAACGGCGGCGGTACTGCAAAAGTTACCTTTGCTTCTGCCGCAAACCCAAAGGTGAAGACAGTTGTCACAGTGAAAGCCACACAGATGGCCCACGCTGCTGAAATTTCCATAGGCAAACTGGTTCACCCTTCCGATAAGTACATTATGATTAAAGACCAGGTTGTGAAGCCGACCATCAAATGGCTGGGCGGCGCAGCATGGCCGGAATACTGGTTTGAAATCAGGGAAAACTGCACAGTTGCAGACCTGCCTGACGATTACACAGTAAGAGCACTGGAAGCCGGCGAAACACTGGTTACACTGGTGGCACAGGGCGAAGACGGCCGCCAGATGGAAACAGATATTGGTCTGGCTGTCTACAGTGAAAAGACAGAAAAAATCAATCTCAATACAAACACCCTTGTTATTGACCCTGGTTATCTGACACCGCGTGATATGACAGCAATGCTGTGGGCAGAACCATCCAACGATGCCTGCCCGGACTATGCAATCACAGTGACACAGTCTCCGGTTATCATTTCAGAGGAAGCAGGCCTTAACGCTGTGCACTTTGAAGCACTGTCCAATGACAAGGCAAAAGTGACAGTTACCTTCAAAGCCCTGGACGGCAGTGGCAAAACAGCCAAAGCCACAGTGCAGACAGGTATCGCAGTAAGAAATATCAGCCTTACCCTGCCGGAAAACAGCTACACACAGACAGTGGCAGTGGGCAAGACAATCAAGGCAACAGCCACAGTTTCACCATCCACAGCCACAATCAAAAAGCTGAACTGGTATGTGGAAGATGAATACGATATGGACGGCAACGCTGCAGACATAGTTTCCGTATCCAACGGCACAGTAAAAGGTATTGCACCTGGTACAGCCAGAGTATGGGTAAGGGCAACAGACGGCAGCGACAGAGCGGATTACTTTGACGTTACAGTAACAGAAAAACCTGCAAACAAAGTTGTTCTTGCAGGCGGCACAAAGACAATCACAATTCCGTTCCACGACGGTGAACCTGCAGTCTTTGCACCAAAAATTGAAGTTCTGGGCAAGGACGGCACAACAGCCGGC
>JAFQAF010000089.1 GCA_017400025.1 Oscillospiraceae bacterium | reverse complement strand
TTCACGTACGTTTTTGTCATCTGTATCCAGAGCAAATTTTACTTTGTCCAGAGCAAATTCCTTGATAGCTTCAAACATATCGTGGTCAACTTCGATGTGCTGGAATTCGTATTTTGGTTTGCCGATTTCAGCAACGATTTCATTTACGAAACCGATGAATTTTTTGATTTCTTCGTGACCTGTTCTGATAGCCTGCAGCATGATGTCTTCAGGTACTTCGTGAGCGCCTGCTTCGATCATAACTACTTTTTCCTGGCTGCAAACCAGTGTCAGATCCAGTTTGTTTGTTTCTTTCTGTTTTGCATTTGGCATCAGAACGATTTCGCCGTCTACCAGACCAACAGAGATACCGCCGATAGGACCGTTGAAAGGAACATCGGAAATGCATGTTGCGATGATAGCACCCAGCATACCAACGATTTCAGGATCACAGTCAGGGTCAACAGACATAACTGTCATAACGATGGAAACATCGTTTCTCATATCTTTTGGGAAGAGAGGACGCATTGGTCTGTCAACCACACGGCTGGACAGAACTGCGCTTTCACCTGGGCGGCCTTCTCTTCTCAGGAATGAACCTGGGATTCTGCCTACAGAGTAGATTTTTTCTTCAAAATCTACTGAAAGTGGGAAAAAGTCAATACCGTCTCTTGGGTTGGCAGACATTGTAACGTTTGCCAGTACAGCTGTTTCGCCGTACCTTACCATACAGGAGCCGTTTGACAGTGCACACATTTTACCGGTTTCAACTGTCAGCTTTCTGCCGGCAAACATAGTTTCAAATACTCTGTAGCTCATTTTAATCTCCTTTAAAATTTGTTTGAATTCGGCAAGAGAGATTATATTTTCAGCAATTAGTTCAGCATTTATCACCGGGATAAATACTCAAATTACTGCTAAATATAAAACGCTCCCTTGCCGGTCACCGCTTTAATATACATTGAAAAGGCAGATGTTTCCATCTGCCTTTATCATTTGTAAATTACTTACGCAGACCCAGTTTTGCAACGATTGCACGGTATCTTTCGATATCTGTTTTCTGGAGGTATGCCAGAAGGTTACGACGACGACCTACCATTTTGAAGAGGCCACGACGTGAGTGATGGTCCTGTTTGTTTGTTTTCAGGTGTTCTGTCAGATGGTTGATTCTTGCTGTCAGCAGAGCGATCTGTACTTCTGGAGAACCTGTGTCACCTTCGTGTGTTGCGTATTTTGCGATAATTTCCTGTTTGTTCATAATTGTTTTCACCTTTCTTGTTTTTATCGTGCCTGCAAACCAGCATAGGGCTGGTGAATACCGACTGCGGTTTTACCCCTGCACCGATTCGTAGGTCACTATAGAATTATATCATTAAAAATACTTTTTGTAAAGTATATTATATGTGAATTTTCACTTTAAATAATACCT
This sequence comes from Oscillospiraceae bacterium, assembly GCA_017400025.1. Next base: position 10,786 of record JAFQAF010000089.1, on the reverse strand, counting down.
TTTTTTGTAAGAAATTCACAAGATTTTTCAGCACTGGAATAAATCATTTCTCCCAGCTGCTGTAAGCTTTCAAATTTCTTTGGTTCAAAGAGGTAGGCGTAAAAATCCACCTGAATATTTTTATAGTAAAGGTCTCCGTCAAAACCGAGAATAAATGTTTCACAGGTCTGACCAAGGCCGTTTACTGTAGGGCGGCTGCCTATACCTGTAGCGGAAGGGTATTTTTTACCGTCCACTGTGGTACAGGTGATATATACGCCGTCTTTTGGTGTGCACATGCCATCAGGATAAACCTGATTTATTGTAGGTGTGCCCATTGTACGGCCTATCTTTTTGCCGTGGACTACCGGCAGCTTCACGCTGTAAGGGCGGCCCAGCATGGCATTGGCCTTTTCCACATTGCCTTCAGCCAGTGCATTTCTTATAGCTGTGCTGCTTACAGTTTCGCCGTCCATCAGCACTGTGTCCGCCTGGATAAACTCTATACCCCATTCATCACACAGCTGCTTCAGCACCTGTACATTTCCCCGGCGGTTTTTGCCGAAGAAAAAGTTTTCTCCGCAGAAAACAGCTTTTGCTCTCATGGATTTTACCAGAATTTTTTCCACAAATTCCCGTGGGGTAAGGGATGAAAATTCGCTGAAATCCGGTGAGTAGTACAGGTCTATGCCCATCTGCTGCATACATTCAAGTTTCTGGTTTGAGGTAAGCAGGTCCTTGCCTTTATGGCCCAGTGTCACAGATTTTGTAAATGTGAACACTGCTTTTTTCAGGCCTTTTTCCTGTGCATAGGAACACATACTGTTTATGAGATACTGATGTGCAGTATGTACACCGTCAAAATAACCCAAAGCCACAGCGGTATCTTCGCTGCCCTGCCAGGCCATATTATACACTTCAAGCATCTATAATTTCCTTTTCCTTTTCAACAAAAAGTTTTACCACGCTCATTTTTTTCTCTGTTACATTTGCAATGGCGTAGAATTTGTCCTTATAGTAAACGCGGTAGTCTCCGTCCGGCTTTGCTATGCGGCTGCGGGCGCCGTTGAGCAGGCGTTTTGCCAGTTCCGGTGAAAGGTCTATTCTTTCCAGATGCATAAACACTGTGTCTGTATTTACTATAAGGCTGTCTATGGTTTCATCATTTCTTGCCTGCTGCAGCTGCTGCAGAGTAACAGCATCAGCCAGAGTATAGCCGCAGGCCATTGTGCGGGAAAGTGATGTGAGCACAGCACCGCAGTTAAGGTTTTCCCCCATATCCTCCACAAGAGTGCGGATATAGGTGCCTTCGCTGCAGAGAACACGGATTCTGTATTCGTTTTCACCCAGTGAATCATCTTCCAGCATTTCCAGTTCCTTTATAACTGCTTTTCTCGGTTTTCTTTCCACATCGTTTACAGATGCACCCCGGCGTGCCAGCTTGTAAAGAGGCTGGCCGTTGATTTTTACAGCGGAGTACATGGGCGGCAGCTGGGTGATTTCACCTCTGAAATTTTCCATTTCAGCAAGTACATCTTCCCTTGCCGCTGTAACAGGACGCTGATTTATAATCTCGCCTGTGATGTCGCCTGTATCTGTATTCAGCCCAAGCTTAAAGGTGGCAATATACTCTTTGTCCTTGATAATCTGCATATCCACCGCTTTTGTGGCCCTGCCCATAAACACAGGCAGAACACCTGTTGCCATAGGGTCCAGGGTACCGGAATGGCCTACCTTGCGGGTGCCCAGTATGCCGCGGGCCTTGGCAATAACATCAAAGCTTGTCCAGTCCCGGGGTTTGTATAAAATCAGAATTCCGTTGCGGTCTGTCTGCATAATACCTTTTCTACTTCCTTTAAAATTGCTTTTCTTACAGAATCCAGGTCACCTTTTACCTCACAGCCTGCTGCGCGGATATGCCCGCCGCCGCCAAGAGCGCCGGCAAGAGCACAGGCGTCCACACTTTCGCCGGTGCGGATGGAAAGCTTGTAGGAGTTTTCTTCGCGCAGAGGGCGGATAAGTATTGAAACCTCCACTCCTTCAAAGTTACGTGCCATTGAAGAGAGGCCGTCGATATCTGTAGGTTCCGGCTTGATTTCTATCATTGTTTCCCTTGTAAGTGCCAGCAGTGCACAGCGGTCATCAAAATAGTATTCCAGATTGTTCAGCATGAATTTTTCCAGCTGTACAGCCTTTTTTGATTTGGACATGAAAAATCTTTCCACCAGCATTGTGTGCTGTGCACCCAGTTCCATAAGGCGTGCGCCAACTTCGTGTGTAAGCGGTGTGGTGGATGAAAATCTGAAGCAGCCAGTGTCTGTGATAAGGCCTGTGTAGAGGCAGTCTGCAATATGAGGTGTGATTTCCACGCCCATTGCCACTATCACCTGGTACATAAGCTGTGCAGCTGCAGGGTAATCTGCATAAAGGCAGAGATTTTCTGCATAGTGTCCGTTTGAACCGTGATGGTCAATGCACAGGTTTACCTTGTCTGCATATTCCATAAGGCTGTCACCCAGCAGGTTTGCACCTGCCACGTCAACGCTTACAACATATTCTGTTTCAAAAGCGCCGTCGTAAAGAGGAATTTCCAGATAGTCATATTTTGCCGGAATTGTGTTGTGGCAGGCAACTGCTGCCTTTTTTCCCATTGATGCCAGGGCATACACCAGTGCAGCAGCGCTGCCCAGGGTGTCACCGTCCGGATTTTTGTGGCAGAGGATAAGAATATTATCCTTTTCAGCCAGCAGCCGGGCGGTCTGCTGTATATCAATTCTATTTGTCATTTTTATTAATATCCCTTAATATCTCATTTATCTTCTGTGCATATGCTGCGCCGTCATCCTTTACAAACAGAAATTCCGGGCTGCGTTTGATGCGCAGACGTTTGGAAAGTTCGCCACGGATAAAGCCCTGGCCTTTGTTCAGTGCTTTGATGGCGGCTTCGCATTTTTCGTCGCTTTCCAGAACGCTCATATAAACTTTGGCGTTTGTCAGGTCAGGACTTGTTTCCACACGCATAATTGTCCAGAAACATTCCAGACGTGGGTCTTTCATCTGAGATACTATAGAGATAAGTTCTCTTTTGATGTCTTCGTTAAGTCTTTCTGCTTTGTTAGAAGCCATTGTGAATTACCTCCTGTATACTGATTGGCAAAGCGGCACAAAGCCGCCTTGCCACTGTGTAATTTATTTAATTAGTCTTCGCGGTATTCTTCCATAATAAAGGATTCAAAAATATCGCCTTCTTTGATGTCGTTGAATTTTTCAAGACCGATACCGCATTCGTAACCGGCCATAACTTCTCTCTGGTCGTCTTTGAAACGTTTGAGTGAGGAGATTTCGTCTTCAACAATAACGATACCGTCACGTACAACACGGATTTTTGCATGACGTGCAACTTTACCTTCTTTAACGTAGCAGCCTGCGATTGTACCTGCGCTGGAGAGTTTGAATACGTTACGTACTTCTGCCTGGCCCAGTTCAACTTCTCTGAACTTAGGTGCCAGCATACCCTTCATAGCGTCTTTTACATCGTTGAGTGCATCGTAGATAACGCGGTACATACGCATTTCTACTTCGTGCTGTTCAGCGTCAGCTTTTGCAGTAGCGTCAGGACGTACGTTGAAGCCGATGATGATAGCGTTAGAAGCGGAAGCCAGCATAACGTCTGATTTGTTTACAGCGCCAACTGCTGCATGGATAACTTTTACGCGTACTTCTTCGTTGGAGAGTTTTTCCAGAGACTGTTTTACAGCTTCTGCAGAACCCTGTACGTCAGCTTTTACGATGATTGGCAGTTCTTTCATTTCGCCCTGTGCAATCTGGCTGAACAGGTTATCCAGAGTAACCTTCTGTACAGCGTTGAATTTTTCTTCCTTGATTGCCTGCATACGTTTTTCTGCCAGTTCTCTTGCCAGTTTTTCATCTTCTACAGCGTCAAACAGGTCGCCTGCTACAGGAACTTCTGTAAGACCTGTGATTTCAACAGGTGTGGATGGACCTGCAACGTCAATTCTTTCGCCTTTGTCGTTTGTCATTACACGCACACGGCCAACAGCTGTACCGGCGATAAGCACGTCGCCTTTGTGGAGTGTACCGTTCTGTACAAGGATTGTGGCAACCGGGCCCAGACCTTTGTCCAGACGTGCTTCGATAACAGCACCTTTTGCACGGCGGTTAGGGTTTGCCTTGTATTCGTTTACTTCACTTGTCAGGTTAACCATTTCCAGCAGGTCATCAATGCCTGTGCCCATTTTTGCAGAAACAGGTACACAGATTGTATCGCCGCCCCATTCTTCAGGCACCAGGCCGTGCTCTGTCAGTTCCTGTTTTACTCTTTCAGGGTTTGCTGTAGGCTTGTCGATTTTGTTGATAGCAACCATGATTGGAATATCTGCTGCTTTTGCATGGTTGATGGATTCAATTGTCTGTGGCATGATACCGTCATCAGCTGCAACAACCAGAATGGCGATGTCTGTTACCATAGCACCGCGCTGACGCATGGATGTGAATGCTTCATGGCCCGGAGTATCCAGGAATGTGATTGTCTTGCCGCCGGCAACAACCTGGTAAGCACCGATGTGCTGTGTGATACCGCCTGCTTCACCGGATGTAACGTTTGTGTTTCTGATAGCATCCAGCAGGGATGTTTTACCGTGGTCAACGTGACCCATAACAACGATAACCGGTGGTCTTTCCACTTTATCTTCTTCGTTGTCTTCAACCTCTTCAAACAGTCTTTCTTCGATTGTAACAACTACTTCTTTTTCTACTTTTGCACCCAGTTCTTCTGCAACGATAGCAGCTGTATCATAGTCTACCACCTGGCTGATGGATGCCATAACACCCAGCATCATAAGACGTTTGATAACTTCGCTGGCTGTAACTTTCAGACGGGAAGCCAGTTCGCCAACTGTGATTTCGTCAGGAATCTGTACTTTAAGCTGAGCTTTTCTGGCTTTTTCCAGGTGGAGTCTTTCCAGTTTTTCAGCCTCTGTTTCCTGTCTCTTTTTGGCGTATGGATTTTTGGAGTTCTGTTTGTTTTTGTTGCCGAACTTCTGTTTGCCGCCCTGCTGGTTCTTTCTCTGGCCGCCGCCATAGGATTTTGTACCTGCAAGTTCGTCATATTTTTCGTTGAATTTGTCCATGTTTACATTGGACTGACGTGTGTCAACTGTAACAGTAACTCTTTCCTGCTTTACAACTTCCTGTTTTTCAGTTTTCTGTTTTGGTGTCTTTGTCTGAACAACTGTGCCGTCTGCGCGTTTCAGCGGTTCGTTGGCATTGTTTTTAGCAGGCTGTGCAGGTTTCTGTGCAGGTTTTGCATCCTGTTTCTTAGGCTGCTGTGGCTGCTGTTTCTGAACAGGTTTTTCCTGTTTTGCATCGCGTGCAGGTCTGTCCTGACGTGGCTTTGCATCCTGTTTTGCAGCCGGTTTTTTGTCCTGTTTTGGCTGTTCCTTTTTAGGTGCAGCTGTTTTTTCTGCAGGTTTTCTGTCCTGTTTAGGTGCAGCTTTTTCTTCTTTCACTGGTGCTTGTGCTTCTTTCTTTGGTTCCAGATATGTGGCAATGTCTGCAACTTTGCCTTTCTGGGAATATTTTTCAAAGGCAACATTTGCCTGGTCCTCTGTAAGAACTGTGGATTTTTTTATTTCTGTGCCAAACAGTTCGCTGAGCTCTGTCAGTGTTGTTTTGGCATTGAGGTTAAAATCAGATATAAGGTCGCTTGCTTTGTATTTTATAACCATTTACAACTCTCCTTCTGTTTCTTTTATTGCTTTGGTGCAGAGCACGGCCAGATTTTCATCTGTGATAGTCACCACACCTGTCAGCCTGCCGGCAACCTGAGAAATCTCAAACTGTGTCAGGCCTGTTTTATAAACATCTGCGATATCTTCGCAAAAGTAATTTACTCTTTTTACTGTCTTTTCACTCAGATCAGACGCCAGCACTACCATGTGGCATTCGCCGCGGTAAACTGCTGTTTTCACCCGGTCAAAACCGCAGACCAGCTTGCCTGCTTTTTTTGCCAGGGACATGGCAAACAGTATTCTATTCATCTGCCAGCTCCTGTTCCAGGCGGTCATATATTTCGTCGCTGATTGCAACTTCAAAGGCCTTGTCTATTTTTTTGCCTTTTCTGGCAAGTTTCAGACAGTTTTTGTCCTTGCAGATATATGCGCCTCTGCCCGGTTTTTTGCCGGTGGTGTCGATTGAGATTTCGCCTTCGGCGTTTCTTACCACTCTGATAAGTTCTCTTTTATCTTTTGAAGTGTTACAGCCGATGCATTTTCTCATTGGGATTTTTCTGATAGCCATAATATCACTCCTTGTCTTTATTATTCGCCGAAGTAGCCGCTTTCAGGATGAATATCAATATTATAGCCTGTAAGACGTGCTGCAAGACGTGCATTCTGGCCTTTGTTGCCGATAGCCAGAGAGAGCTGTTCATCAGGTACCTTTACACGGCAGGATTTTGGCTGCTGGGAAAGGATTTCAACACTTACAACTGAAGATGGTGAAAGTGCTGCGGAGATAAATTCTTCAGGGTCTTCTGAATATTTGATGATGTCAATTTTTTCGCCGCCCAGCTGTGCAATAACGTTTTCCACACGGGAGCGTTTTGTACCGATGCATGCGCCGATAGCATCTACGTTTTCGTCCTTGGACCATACTGCCATCTTTGTTCTTGCGCCTGCTTCACGGCTGATAGCCTTGATTTCTACAGTGCCGTCATAGATTTCCGGTACTTCCAGTTCAAACATTCTGCTTACAAAGCCAGGATGTGTTCTGGACAGCATGATTTTTGGGCCGCGGTCTGTGGAGATAACATCCACAACATATACTTTAACGTGGTCACCAGGTTTGATTTCTTCGCCAGGAATCATTTCTTCTTTAGGAAGAACAAATTCGTTTGAACCTATCTGCAGGATAGCAGCACCGGATTTTTCGCTGATTCTCTGTACAACGCCTGTAACCAGTTCTTTTGCTTTGCCCTGCATATCTGCAAACAGCTGTGCTTTTTCAGCTTCCTTGATACCCTGACGGATAACGTTCTTTGCAGCGCCGATGGCAATGTAGCCAAAGTCTTTTGTTTTCAGCGGAATAGCCAGTTCCTGGCCCAGTTTTGCTCTTGCTTTTACCTTTTTGGCATCTTCCAGAGAGATTTCTGTATCAGGGTCATAAACGTCTTCAACTACTGTTTTTACAACGGAAACAACAAAGTTCTTTTTGTTTTCGTCTACCATAACGCTTACATTGCCTTCAATACCCAGGTCTTTTTCAACAGCTACTTCCATAGCTTTTGTGATTTTTTCCAGCAGAACTTCTTTTTTAATGCCTCTTTCTTTTTCAATAACTTCAAGGGCTTCAAAAAATTCTTTATTCATTTTTTATCTATCCTCCTAAAATAAATCTTCGTCATCACAGAGTTTTACATAGGATGTATCCTTTACGATAACATCCACGGCCATGCCGTCTTCTTCTCTTTCAATTGTGATAACGCCGTCATTGTATGCCTTCAGTACACCTTTCACTTCTTTTACACCGTCAACTGCGCGGATGTAACGTGCCAGCACTACCTGGCCCATTTTCTTTTCAAAGTGGAAAGGCTTTGTCAGTTTTCTGCCCAGACCGGCGGATGAAACTTCAAAGTTATAGCTCTGTTTGATCGGGTCTGCCTCATCCAGCAGAGGGTCAACAGCGCGGGAAAGGTCCACACATTCATCGATATACACACCTTCATTGTCCTTGTCGATAAACACGCGCAGATACCAGTCAGAGCCTTCTTTCTCAAAGCGCACGTCCCAGAGAATAAGACCCATGGCATCGCACACAGGCTGTACTATTTCTTCTACAATATCAGTTGCTTTTCTTCCTTTTGCCAAAGCAGAATACCTCCGTTTTTATTTTTCTAAAAACAAGAGAGTGGGTTGTTTCCCACTCTCCTTTGCTTAAAATATTTACCTTAAGTATATTATCATATTATTTGTGATAATGCAATACTTTTTATGGATTTTTTTGAAAGATTTGCTGAATTTTCAGGAAATTTATGGATTAAAACACCCATTCGCCATTTTCAAACAGCACAACTGTTTCGCCGTTTTCGCACAGGCCGGTGATATGCATATCTGCAGCGCCTATCATCACGTCCTCGTGTATAACGGAGTCGTTCACACCTTTTGCCAGCAGCTGTTCGCCTGTCATATTTTCGCCGCCTTTTACAGTGCCCGGGTAACCCTGGCCAAAGGCGATATGGCAGGCCGCATTTTCATCAAACAGTGTATTGTAGAAAAGTATATTTTCCTTAGTTATAGGGCTGGAGGCAGGCACAAGGGCAACCTCACCTATTCTGCAGGCGCCTTCGTCTGTGTTCAGCAGCTGTGCCAGCAGTTCCCTGCCGGTCTTTGCATCAAAGTCCACAACCTTGCCGTCCTTGAAAGTGAGGACGAAATCATCAATAAGGTCGCCGTTGTAAACATAAGGCTTTGTGCCATATACCACGCCGTTTACCCTGTCTTTGTGAGGGGCTGTGAACAGTTCCTCTGTAGGCATATTGGGAATAAACTCCACGCCGGCTTCACTGTATTCGCTTACACCGCCCCAGATATGGTCATCAGCCAGGTCCACATACAGGTCTGTACCGTTGGAAGCTGTAAAATGCAGGGTTTTCAGTCTCATTGCATTTATTCTGTCACGTCTGCCGGCCCGCCGTGCCGCATAGTTTTTCCAGTTTTCCACAGCGTCGCCTTCCACACGGCTTACCTTGAAAATAGTTTCCCACAGTTTTTCCATTGCTTCTTCTGCTTCAAGGCCAGGGAAAACCTTTTTTGCCCAGCCGGCTGTAGGCACAGCAATAACACACCACTGTATGCGGGATGCCATTGTGTAGTCGCGGTATTCTGCCAGTGCTTTCATACGGGCGATTGAATAGGCGTTCACCTTTTCAGCGTCTATGCCTTTGTACAGTTCAGGGTCTGAACCGGTGATGGACAGAATTGCCGCACTGCCCTCACTGCGGATATACTGCAGGTAGGAATCCTGTATCCACGGTTTCACATCGCACAGTACGTCCTTTTCTGTTCTTTCCATTTTGATGCGGGACAGCTTTTCGTCAGCCCAGTGCACCACAACCTCTTTTGCACCTGCATCATAGGCAGCCCGGGCGCAGTGATGCACCAGGTCCCGTGCTGTGATAGGGGCATTGATAATAAGTGTCTGTCCTTTCTGGATGTTTACACCGGCCTTTACAGCCATAGCGCCATACTGTGCAAGATATTTATCGTTCATAGCATTACCTCGTGTCTGTTTATATAATTATGTACTGATTTTACCATAACAGTCAGTCTGCCGCAAGGCTTGACTGTGCAATATACATAATTGCACATATTGTGAACAACCTGTAAATTTATCGTTTTTCGATAAATTTTACTTGATTTTCAATAATATATGTGCTATTTTAAAATCAGATAAACAAAAGGAGATTTTATATATGGAATGGAATAAAGACAAAAGCCTGAAGCTGTCAAGAATATGTGTATATATTTTTGCCGTGATAATGGTGGCAGCAGCCATAGCCGCACCAAAACTTTTCAGCCTGCTGATAAGCCTGCGCACGAAATACCTGGCCGGCACACTGCCATATTTTCTGGCCAGCACATATACAGCCTGCATACCGGCAACAGTTGCACTGTGGGGGCTGAACAGGCTGCTGGGCAACATTGAAAAGGGCGATGTATTTATAAATGAAAACGTGCATATTATGCGCACACTTTCCTGGCGGTGCATAGTTGCAGGGCTGATATGCTTTTTAAGCGCCAGCTACTATATGCCGTTTCTCATACTTGCCGCTGCCGCCGGCTTTGTGGGGCTGATACTGCGCGTGGTAAAAAATGTGTTTGCCCGGGCTGTTGAAATCAAACAGGAAAATGACTATACAATTTAGGCGGTGACGGAATGGCAATAATAGTGAACATAGACGTGATGATGGCAAAGAGAAAGATAAGCGCCGGTGAGCTGGCAGACAGGATAGGCATCACACCTGCCAATCTTTCCATACTGAAAAACAACAAGGCAAAGGCCATCCGCTTTTCCACACTGGAGGCACTGTGCAAAGCCCTGGAATGCCAGCCTGCGGATATTCTGGAATATGTGGAGGACTGACGCCGCAAAAACTGCCGCCTGATATATGGACAATACTGCACTTTAATAAGTGCCGGAAGATACGTTTACAACCGAATATTATTTTCCGTAATATTCACAAAGGAGATTATTATGAATGAAAATACATCTGCATCTATGGAAAAGGCCATAGGTGAAATTAAAGTTGGCCAGAATCAGAAAAAAGCAAAAAGAATATACACCAAAGCTGACGGAATATTCGCCCTGCTGTATGTACTGCTGGGATATGCTTTTATCAGATTTTTCTTTTTCTATGACTGGAGCGGAAACTTTGATTTTGTTTTCCCCCTTTACACATCCGCATATATACTTACGGTATTTGCCTTTGCAAAAGCCAACGGAAAAACCATACCCCGTGAAAGCCTGTTCTGGGCGGTGGTAATACTGTGCACAGCACTGACCTTTAAAATCGAAAGATTTTTCCGGCTATTAATCCGGATAGCTGTGGCGGCATATTTCACCGGCGTCACCGGCGGGCTGTACGGCGGTGGTACATCTGCATATATTGTGGCTGACCTGTGGAATACATTTGCCGCGGCGCCCTTTGTAAACTTTGGGGCAGTGTTCCCGCCTTTATTCTCTGTTTTCAGAAAAGACAGACCAAAGGAAAAACAGAAAATCCACCCTG
>JAFQAF010000088.1 GCA_017400025.1 Oscillospiraceae bacterium | reverse complement strand
CGGTTATCACACGCGATAACGTTACAATGCAGATTGACACTGTTGTTTTCTTCCAGGTTACAGACTCCAAGCTGTACACATACGGCGTTGAAAGACCTATTTCCGCCATTGAAAACCTGACAGCCACAACACTGCGTAACATCATCGGTGAACTGGAACTGGACCACACCCTCACATCCCGTGACGTTATCAACACACAGATTACATCCCTGCTGGACGAAGCTACAGACCGCTGGGGTATCAAGGTAAACCGTGTTGAACTGAAAAACATTATCCCTCCGCACGAAATTCAGGACGCAATGGAAAAACAGATGAAGGCTGAACGCCAGCGCCGTGAATCCATCCTTCGTGCAGAAGGTGAAAAACGCTCTGCTATCCTGGTGGCAGAAGGTGAAAAAGAATCCGCCATCCTCCGTGCAGACGCTATCAAGGAACAGAAAATCCGTGAAGCTGAAGGTGAAGCAGAAGCTATTCTCACAGTACAGCGCGCTATGGCAGAATCCATCCGTATGCTGAACGAAGCAGACCCTTCACAGAAGGTGCTCACTCTCCGCAGCCTTGAAACACTGCAGAAGGTTGCAGACGGCAAAGCTACAAAACTGATTGTTCCAAGCGAAATCCGGAATCTGGCCGGCCTTGTTTCCAGCGTAAAAGAAATTGCAACAGAAACAGAAAAAGCTGAATAAGCATTATAAAAACAGTAAAAGCGGCAGATTTCTGCCGCTTTTTATTATATATTTCAATATTATAAAATCTGGTCATCTTCAGAAGGAATATAGGCCATAATATCTTCTACATGGCACTTTAGTATTCTGCACAAATCATTTATTGTTGTAGTGTTCAGAGGCTTGTTATTTCGCAGTTTGCTGATTGTAGAGCTGGAAATATGATGATTTTTTATCAGAGTATAGGTAGATTGGTCAGATTTTTTAAGTGTGTCCCAAAAAGGATTGTATACTATCATATTTCCACCTCCTCTGATTTGATTTTAATGTATAGCCGTTATATTGACTATTGTCGTTAAAAAGACTATAATTCAAGCAGATGGAGGCAGCAGCCATTTTACTGTTGAAATGAAGCAGAAATTAGTGCTGAAAAACAGGAAGCGGCAGACATCTGCCGCTTCCTGTCTGTATATATTCTGTATCACACTATTCAACAAGACAGTTTATATCTGTGCCAAGCACAGCCGCAAAGGCTTTCAGCTCTATATCGGTCACAAATCTTTTGCCTGCTTCAATTCGTTGTACGGCGTTTTTATCCATATCAACGCCAGCCAGCTGCATTTTATCGGCAAGCCGTCTCTGTGAAAGTTTCTGACTTTTGCGCAGAAGAGCTATCTTTTCTCCGCATAAATTGTTTCTGCCGTCTTTGGCTTTATTTATAAACATATCGCACATCCTTTGACATTTACTGATTGTCAATAATGTGATTATATGTTATGATTGTTTATGATATGACATTTACTGAATGTCAAAATATGTGAAGGTGTATTATTATGGAAAAATTACCGGTAAGTGCTGCAGATATAGAAAAACTGTATGACAGCCTGTATGAAATAAAAGAGGAGCTGGACAGAATTCTGCAGTTTCTGGACAGCAGATATGCAGACACGCTGACAGCTGAAAAAAGGCTGTCTGCAAACCGCGGCCCCGGCACCGCCGCCGGCCGGGACAGTCCGCACACCATAGATGGCTTGCTGGAAAAAATAATTTCCGGAGATAAAACATAAAAGACACCCGGTCCGGGTGTCTTTGCTTTTGTACTGTATTTTGCAGGCGGGCAGAGTGCTGTTTTACAAAAACTCCGCTTTTCTACTCTTTCAGTATTACCCAGCCCATATCCTCCAGCACCGTGATTATATCCCGGGGTACGTCTTCAATACTGCCGCCGGAAAGCTTCACCGCCCAGTGCACATCTGTGCCGCCGGGCAGGGTTTCCTGTACCGGGCCGTGGATTATCAGCAGGCTGTCACCGGTGGAATATTTTCTGAAAGGGCTTTTGTGGTTTGTGCTGTTTTTCATCACCACCGGGGAGTTTTCCATCACTATCATGCAGCTGCCGTTTTCTGCCCTGATACAGCGCCCCTTTGTAAAGGACACACCGCCGCCGGCCACTATGGATGCCGCGGCAAAAAACACCACCATGGCCATGATTAAAATCAGTCTTTTTCTGTATTGGTCTTTCTTTGTCATAATAACCTCCCGCCGGTTTACCGGTTATGGCTAAATGATACCACACAGCGGCAAAAAATAAAAGAGCCATGCCTGCAGCAAGACACAGCTCTCTGGCGGAGGTGAAGAGATTTGAACTCTTGCGGCAGTTGCCTACCCTATCGGATTTCGAATCCGAACCCTTCAGCCACTTGGGTACACCTCCCTAACATATATATTGTACCACAAACAATTGCCTTTTTCCACAATTATTGTGCAATTGACTAAAATTTAACAAGCAAAAATAAATGTTGCTGTGGCAACGTAAAAAATATACATACTGTGATACAATGTAATAGCAAAAAACAACACGGATGTGTTGATATGGAAAGGATAGATATTATGAAAAAGATACTCAGTCTTGCACTGGCTATGGTAATGTGCCTGTCAGTTTTCACAGCATGTTCTTCCGAACCTGCACAGGATGAAACACCTGCACAGACAGCTGCATTCCGCATTGCCGGCATGAAAGGCCCTACAACAATGGGTATGACAAAACTTATGAAAGACGCAGAAGCAAACAATGCTGACGAAGCCTACACCGGCAACGAATACAACGTTACAATGTACGGTACAGCAGCAGAAATAAACCCTCTGCTTATCAAAGGTGAACTGGACGTTGCAGCAGTGCCTGCAAACGTGGCAGCCACACTTTACAACAAAACACAGGGCGAAATCCAGGTGGTTGCAGTAAACACACTGGGCGTTCTGTATATGGTACAGATTGGTGAATCTGTAAACACAATCGAAGACCTGAAAGGTAAAACAATCTACACAACAGGCAAAGGCACTACACCTGAATACACACTGCACCACATCCTGGCAGAAAACGGCATTGACCCTGACACAGATGTGACAATCGAATACAAGAGCGAAGCTACAGAAGTAGGCGCACTGCTGGCAGCAGCAGAAGGCGATATGGTAGCTATGCTGCCACAGCCATACGTAACAGCTGTTATGGCACAGAACGAAAATGTAAAGGTTTGCCTTGATATGACAGAAGAATGGGGCAAAATCTCTGACCAGCAGCTTATCACAGGCACACTGGTGGCAAGAAAAGCCTTTATCACAGAAAACAAGGAAGCCTTTGACGTATTCCTTGCAGACTATGCAGCATCCACAGAATATGTAACAGCAAATGTTGACGAAGCTGCTGCATGGGTGGCTGAATACGGCATCGTGGCAAAAGAACCTCTGGCAAAGAAAGCTATCCCACAGTGCAACATCACTTGCGTGGTTGGCGAAGAAATGAAAGCTCTGGTAGAAAACTACTGCACAGTTCTGGCAGCACAGAACCCTGCATCTGTAGGCGGTGCAATGCCTGCGGAAGACTTCTACTATGTGGGCTAATCCAAAAGTAAAGAAAATAGCCGGCGTATTGTTCTGGGTGGCACTGTGGCAGTTTGCAGCGGTGAAAACCGGCAGGGAAGTGCTGCTTGCCTCTCCATACGCTACATTAAGGGCACTGGCGGACCTTTGGGGTCAGCCGGTGTTCTGGCATACCATAATGTTTTCATTCTCCCATATTATGCTGGGTTTTGTGCTTGCCACAGCAGGGGGAGTGGTGCTGGCGGTGCTTTCCGCCCGCAGTGAAACTGTGCGCCGGCTGCTGGCGCCTATGTTCAGCTTTATCAAAAGCGTGCCCGTGGCATCCTTTATTATTCTCCTTTTGCTGTGGGTCAGTGGTGGCAGCCTTTCGGTGTGCATATCTTTCCTTATGGTATTGCCGGTGGTATACAACAATATGCTTGCCGGTCTTGTCCGGGTGGACAGACACCTGCTGGAAATGGCACAGGTGTTCCGCCTGTCCCTTGGCAAAAAAATCAGATACATCTACATCCCGCAGCTTATGCCATACTTTACCGCGGCCTGCACCACGGCCCTGGGCCTCTGCTGGAAAAGCGGCATTGCGGCAGAAGTTATCGGCATTGCAGAGGGCACTATAGGCAACCGGCTGTATGAAACCAAGCTGTATATGGAAACAGCACAGCTTTTTGCCTGGACAATTGTAATTGTCCTTATCAGCTTTGTCATAGAAAAAGGTTTTCTGTGGCTGCTGGAAAAAATCAATGAGAAAATCCGCCAGGGCTTTCTGTAGGAGGTATATATGGATATTATCATAGACAGCCTTTCAAAAAGCTATGACGGCACCCCCGTGCTGGAAAACTTTTCCGCACAGTTTACATCCGGCCGCCCGGTGTGCCTTATGGGCCCCTCCGGCCGTGGCAAAACCACACTGTTTTCCATCCTGCTGGGCCTTGTAAAGAAGGACAGCGGCACTGTAACCGGCACAGAAAACCGGCGTTTTTCCGCTGTTTTCCAGGAGGACCGCCTCTGCGAAGAGCTTTCCGCCCTTATGAACCTGGCCATAGTGCAGGACAGCCCGGATATGGCACAGCTGGCAGCCTTCCTTTGTGATATGGGGCTGGAGGAGGAAGAAATCCGCCGCCCGGTTTCATCACTTTCCGGCGGCCAGAGACGCCGTGTGGCAATTCTCCGCGCCCTTGTCAGCCACAGCGACGCCGTTCTGATGGACGAACCCTTCAAAGGTCTGGACGAAGACACCCGTCTGCTGGTTATACAGCAGGTAAAACGCCATCTTGGCGGCCGCCTGCTGATGGTAATCACCCACGATGAAGATGAAGCCGCCCTGCTGGGTGCGGATGTTCTCAATATGTAGCTTTTTAATATTTCAATATAGAAACAGAGGTCTGTAACCGGCCTCTGTTTTTATTTAATGACTTTTTGCCCGCTGTATGTTAAAATAAAATAATATTACACACAGGAGATATGTATGAAAACACTGTATATTTCAGACCTGGACGGCACTCTGCTGAATTCAGATGCACAGATATCCGCCTTTACTGCAGATACCCTCAATACACTTATTGAAAAGGGCTTGCTGTTTTCCTATGCCACTGCACGTTCCTACAGCACAGCAGGGGATATCACAAAGGGCATAACCGCCCATTTTCCACGGATACTTTACAACGGGGCCTTTGTGGTGGACAATGCCACCCAGCAGCCTGTAATAACAAACTTTTTCCCCGATGCCGATGCCCGGCGGCTTGTCCGCACACTTACTGAAAACGGGGTATGGCCGCTGATTTATTATTATGACAATGGCGTGGAAAGCATGGCTTTCGTCAGGGAAAATTCCACAGCGGAAATGAATGAGTTTATCTATGAATATGAGGGCACCCTGCGGCATCATTCTGCCCACAGCCGGCAGCAGCTGGAAAAGCAGAACACCTTTTATCTTGTGTGCATAGACAGTGCGGAAAAACTGCATCCCCTTTATGAACAGCTGAAAGACCACCCTGCGGCCAACGTAATCTATCAGACAGACGTCTATACCGGCCGGCAGTGGCTGGAATTTATGCCTGTTGCCGCCAGCAAGGCCAATGCAGTGCTGCAGCTGAAAAAGGAGCTGGGGGCAGACAGACTGGTCTGCTTCGGTGACGGCAAAAACGATGTTTCCATGTTTATGGTTGCAGACGAATGCTATGCCATGGGCAATGCAGTGCCGGAACTGAAAGCCATAGCCACCGCCACCATAGCCACCAACAATAACGATGGCGTGGCCAGATGGCTGCTGGAAAACCGGCAGTTTTCAGAAAGATAATACCCTCAGAAAATCATAAAAAACTGCGGAATTGTACTGCTTAATCATATAACATTATATAAATCTGTTTTATATCATTATCAAACAATAAAAGACGGCAACGCCGGTATTATCCGTATAAGAAAAAATGTCATTCCGGGGACCAAAGTGACGAAAAATCCTGGACTTTAAAATATTGTCGGGATCCGTTCTTTGCCCGGAATGACATTTCGGTTTATCAAGCGCGGTTTTTAATAAAAAATTTACTTGATTCTATTGGCGGCACAGCCGCCTTTTTATTTTGCCTGTATCAGCTGCCCAGATTGCCAGCCAGCAGGGTGCTGGTCAGCACCAGCAGCTTTTTCTGTGTTTCAGTCAGGGACTGGCCGTCGTCGGCCAGCAGTGCCACCACCCCGGCACAGTCACCGGAATTTATTATGGGTGTCACGCCCACTGCAGGGCTGGCCGCACCCCGGTGGGTAAAAATGCTTTTCTCCCCGGGGAACTGCTTGAAATAGGACATCCTGCCGGATATTATCTCCTCCATATCCCTTGTTATGGCACTGCCCATGGCTTCCTTCCTGCCAGGGCCGCCGCTGGCCACCACGTGGTCTGTGTCGCATATCACGCACCGCAGACCGCTGACTTTGTACAGATTTTCTGCATAATTCCGGCTGAAATCCGCCAGCTGACCTATCATAGAATACTTTTTCAGCATTATCTCCCCGTCACCGCTGGTAAAAATTTCCAGCGGGTCGCCTTCGCGCATCCTCATAGTACGTCTTATTTCCTTGGGAATAACAATTCTGCCCAGGTCATCTATTCTTCTTACAACCCCTGTTGCTCGCATAAAAAATCTCCTTAAAATATCTTTTCCAATATTTTAGGGAGATTTTCCTGTTTTATGCATTTTTTGTATTATAGGCGGGGGCTAAAACAAAGCTGAACAGTTTACACTTCCTGCACTCCACTCATAATATCGCTGGCTATTACGTTTTCTGCCAGGAAGCCTTTGGGGGTCAGGGAGATGCGGTTGTTTTCAAAAACTATAAAACCCCGGTTTCTGTATATTTCCAGTTTTTTCAGTGTGAAAGGGGAGACCGCCAGCCCCCATTTTTTTTGTAAAACCTCCAGGTTCAGCCCATCTTTCAGTCGCAGGGACAGCATAATATAATCATCTGCATCCACTGTGCCGTCCTCCACCGGGTCACAGCCCCGGATAAACTGTTCAAGGCTTCTGGGATAGTAGAAGCGTCTGCCCTCCATACAGCTGTGGGCAGACGGGCCTATGCCCAGATAATTTTCCAGCTGCCAGTAGATGGAGTTGTGGCGGCTGTGGTACCCCGGCAGGCAGAAATTGGATATTTCATACTGTGTAAAGCCTTTTTCCGCCATGTATTCACAGCAGGCCAGGTAATAGTCTGCCAGCTCGTCTTCCGTTGCCAGGTTTTCCGGGCGGTTTGTGTAAAAAGGGGTGCCCTCCTCAACCTTCAGCATATAGGCGGAAATATGCTTTGCCCCGTGGTTAATAAGAAAATCTATGGTGTCTTTCATTTCTTTTTCAGAATAATTGTCCAGCCCCAGCATCACATCGCCGCTTATGTTTTCAAAGCCGGCCGCTCTTGCCATATCAAAGGCCGCCCCGGCCTTTTCTGCAGAGTGTATGCGCCCCAGCACCTGCAGGGATTTGTCATACACTGTCTGCACACCTATGCTCAGTCGGTTCACGCCGGCGGCGCGGTATGCCGCCAGCTTTTCGTATGTCAGGGTGTCCGGGTTTGCCTCCAGTGTTATCTCCGCCCTCTCTGCTGTTTGCAGTGCGGCCAATATTCTGCTAACCTGGCTGCCCGTCAGCAGGCTGGGTGTGCCACCGCCAAAATAGACGGTGCGGCAGACAAGCCCCGGCCATTTTTTTATTTCACGCAGCAGTGAGTCAATATATTCTTCCGGCACAGTCTGTGCGCCGCCGCAGGAGTAAAAATCACAGTAATTGCATTTTTTTCTGCAGAAAGGTATGTGAATATATAATCCGGCTTCCATAAATACTCCTCTGAATAAGGTAAATAATATATATATAATACAGAAATCTGTTTTGTTTCCTCTTTATATAATCATACATTATAAAGAAAATAAAATCAATTTGTAAAAACTTTGTGAACTGGGCCAATACTTATTGACAAATGCAGAAAAATGTTTATAATATAAATTAGCAATCAAGCATTGAGAGTGCTAAAAAATCTGAAAGGACTGAGATAATGGACATAAATCAGCGACACAAGCTTATTCTGGATGCCATTGTTTCCATGTATATACGCGACGGCGAGCCTGTTGCATCTCAGGCTCTGCAGGACGCACTTGATATAGCAGTATCCTCCGCCACACTGCGAAACGAAATGGCACGCCTCACAAAACGGGGCTATCTCAACCAGCCTCACGTTTCCGCTGGCAGGGTACCTACAAACAAAGCTTACCGCTACTATGTGGAAAATATAGACCGCACAGCGGCAATCGCCCCGCAGGACAGGGAAAACATCCGCCGGCACTTTGATGCACTGGACGGTGACAGTTCCCGCTTTCTCCAGGGTGCGGCAAAGCTTTTCAGCGATATTCTGGGCTACACTGTGGTAATAGTTCCCCCGGTGGATACAGACCTGCAGTTTGTAAACTTCACAGCCCTGAAAACCGGCCGCTACAGCGTGGTGCTGGTGGCTACAACCTCAAGGGGGGAAGTTCACACCAGGGTTATCCGTCTGGAAAATGAAATCAATAGCGCCCAGCTGGCCCAGCTGACACAGCTGCTGAATATGCGCCTGTGCTTCACCTGCTATGCGGACATTGACTCAAAATATTTTTCCACACTGATAAAAGAGCTGAACAGGGAAAACCCGGCATTCGGCCGGTTTATCGCAGGTGCGCTTGCACTGGTGGCAGAGGCCAACAATAAATCAATCTATGTTTACGGCCAGGAAAAACTGGCGGCAACCCACCATTTTGACCGGAACATAGGCGATATTCTGAAATTACTGGCAGATACAGACACCTTAAAGCAGATTATCACCCCGAAATACGAAGGTATATCAGCTGTCTTCGGTGACGAACTGCCAATCAAAAATATAGAAAACACCTGTTTCATATCCACCCGCTACTACGCAGGCAGCGCAGTTTCCGGCACTCTGGCGGTTATCTGCCCCCAGACAGTGGATTATCAGAGACTGTTCCTGGCTATGGAATATTTTGCACAGCTGCTGACACAGTCAATCACAGGTACTGAAAGGAAGTAACCAATGGAAAACAAAGAAAAACTGGAAAACCGGGAACTGGAAACAGAGGTGGAAGCCACAGAGGAAAAAATTGATGTGGTACAAGGCATTGAAATGCTGGAAACACGGCTGATTGACAGCGAAAAGAAGCTGGAAGCAGTTACAAAAGAGCTGGAGGACACAAAGGGCTCTTTCCAGAGAACACTTGCAGAGTATGATAATTTCCGCAAGCGCACAGCAAAGGAAAAGACAGAAACCTACAACAACGGCGTAACAAACGCTGTAATGGGTATCATCCCTGTGCTGGACACACTGGAAATGGCGCTGGCTGCACCCTGCAGCGATGAAAACTATAAAAAAGGCATCGAACTGATAATGACCACAGCAAAAAATGCTTTTGCAAATATGGGCATTACAGAAATCGAAGCAATGGGCAAGGAATTTGACCCTAACCTGCACAATGCAGTGATGCAGCAGGAAACAGAAGGCGTGGAAGCCGGTATGGTGGTGAATGTATTCCAGAAAGGCTACAAACTTCACGACAAAGTTATCCGCCCTTCAACAGTGGCGGTAAGCTGCTGATAAAACCGTTTTAAAAAATTCTTAATATAAAAACACTTTTCTTTAATCAAAGGAGATTATGAATTATGAGTAAAATTATTGGTATTGACCTTGGTACAACAAACTCCTGCGTGGCAGTAATGGAAGGCGGCGAGCCTGTAGTTATCGCTAACCCAGAAGGCATGAGAACAACACCATCTGTTGTTGGTTTCTCCAAATCCGGCGAAAGACTTATCGGCCAGGTGGCAAAACGCCAGGCTATCACAAACCCAGAGGGCACCGTTTCCTCCATCAAAAGAGAAATGGGCTCCAACTACAAAGTAACAATCGACGGCAAAGCATACACACCACAGGAAATTTCCGCTATGATTCTGGCAAAGCTGAAAGCTGATGCAGAAGCATATCTGGGCGAAACAGTTACAGAAGCTGTTATCACAGTTCCTGCATACTTCAACGATGCACAGCGTCAGGCTACAAAAGACGCAGGCGCTATCGCAGGCCTCAACGTAAAACGTATCATCAACGAACCTACAGCTGCAGCCCTGGCTTACGGCGTAGACAAGGAACAGGACCAGAAAATCATGGTTTATGACCTTGGCGGCGG
>JAFQAF010000008.1 GCA_017400025.1 Oscillospiraceae bacterium | reverse complement strand
CAGTCATAATCTGTCTTATTAAGTTCAGAACTGATATCTTCAGAAAAGTTCTGGCTTTTGTTAAAAACTATTTTGGTATAATCTTTTCTACTTCTGCACTGCTTGTATTTGCGATAGGTGACTGGGTAAGGTTCGGCGGCCTGGAACTGTTCAGAATACCTTTCCCGGAATTCCTTGTAAATGGAATTTTTGGTATTTTCCGCGCCAACGGACGCTTCGGCAATATGCTGGTATATATGATTGTTCTGTTCGTGGTATTTTCTCTGCTTTCGCTGAAGAACAAAACTGTATCCCTCGTCCTTATTGCCCTGCTCGTTTCTGTTCAGCTGTTTGACATATCCCCTGCCCTTAAATCCAAATACAATTATTTTCACGGCATAGATGAAAATATACAGGGACAGAAAGCTGAAACCGTATTGAAAAACAGTTTCTGGGATGATGCAAGCGAAAAATTTAACTATCTTTATATGATTTCGGATTGTGTTCCAAATGCCAATTTTGAGCTTACAGTCAAATTTGCAAAACAGAACAAAGCTGTCAACACAAGATTTGATATAAAAATTGACGAAGAAAAATTCCAGAAAATGGAAAAAGATATGCTGAACAAAGTAAAAAACAATACTCTCGACCAAGAAAGTATAGTTCTTCTGAATTTTATCCCCGATAAATATAAGGAATCAATTGCACAGGGCAGCCTTAAAGTGTATTTTGCAGAAAATATTGTTGTTATATGCAATGATATTTTTACAGACGAAGAAATTGCCGGTTATAAAGCCCAGGGCAATTTTGAAATTCTTGAATACCCGTACATAGTCCAGGCAGAAATTGATTTCAAAACAGAATACGGTATATAAAACAAACGGCACCCGGATGGGTGCCGTTATTGTTTATTAAACTTTTATCAGCCTTTGTATACAACGCCGTCTTTCATTACAAATGTGCAGCGGCACATTGTGGAAATATCGTCATATGGGCTTTCGTCAAATGCAACGATGTCTGCCAGTTTACCTGCTTCAATGGAACCAACTTTATCGGACCAGCGGAAAAGTTCAGCGTTTGTTTTTGTACATGCTACAAGAGTTTCTGTAACTGTGAAGTTACCGTATTTCTGCATCAGTTCAAATTCATAAGCCTGTTTACCGTGTGGTGAGCAGTATGTACCTGTGTCTGTACCGAATGCAATTTTAACCCCTTTTGCTCTGCACATTTCCAGGTTTCTGCCGTGATTTTCAAGACACTGTGTTGCCTTTCTTACTGCTTCCTGTGGCAGCATATGGCCGTTTTCAACGATTCTGTATGCAGCTATGATTGTAGGAACAAGGTATGTGCCATGTTCAACCATAAGGTCCATACATTCTTCATCCATCATCATGCCGTGTTCGATAGATGTGATACCTGCTTTAACAGCCCATTTGATACCAAGAGCACCATGTGCATGTGCGGAAGAAAGTTTACCGTGTGTATTTGCGATATCCAGTGCAGCTTTCATTTCTTCAAATGTAAGGTCCGGTGCACCCGGTTCATCACCAACAGACATAACACCGCCTGTTGCCATGAGTTTAATCTGGTCTGCGCCGTATTTGATGGTATTGCGTGCTGCCTGTCTTGCTTCATCAGGAGAATCTACAACCTGTGAAAGGCCGCCTGCTACTTTTGTACCTAGTCTGTAGTGACCATCACCGTGACCGCCTGTAGAACCAATACCCATGCCTGCTACCAGCATTCTTGGGCCAACTACTTTGCCGGCATTGATTGCTTTTTTAAGGGCAACGTCTACAAAGCCGATACAGCCTTCGTCACGTATGGATGTAAAGCCTGCCATAAGGTCTGCCTGCGCGTTGAGCATTGCATCGTATGCATAGTCTGCATCAGACTTTGAAAGCATGTCATTCATACCTGATGGTTCGCCGTTCATCATAACGTGCATATGTGCATCAATCATACCAGGCATTACAAATTTAGCAGAAAGGTCGATAACTTCTGCGCCTTCTGTGCAAACATCGCCTTCTGTTACTTCCACTATTTTGTTGCCTTCAACAACAACTGTAACGTTTTCTTTTACACATTCATTGATTGAATCAAAAAATTTTCCGCATTTGATAACTTTTCTGGACATAATTTTTACCTCTGTATTCTGTTTTGTTAATATACGTTTTTAATAAAAAAAGACGGATAAATAATATCCGTCTTTTAAAGTCAGAACTGATTAGAAAATCATTGGAGCGATGATACCTGCGAATACAACAGATGCGATTGTAACTGTTGTGAAACCGCCAACGATCATTTTTGGCATTACATAAGCCAGAGCTTTTTCTTTTTCTTCTGCTGTGAAATCATCCATAGAGTTTACAACTTCGTTGGACAGGATTTCTGTACCTGGATAGCCGAACAGAGCTGTAACGCCACAAGCGATGGAAACAAATGGGTTGTAGCCAACGATTTTGCCGGCGATAAGGGACATGATAGCAATACCTATAACGCCAAGAACCAGTGTACCGAACAGTGGGTAAATAAAGCCCAATGCGTCAGATGGAGATACTGTTGCGAAGCCATTGAATGTAAGAGCATACATACACAGCATTACATAACCGTAACCGCCTGCTGCTCTGAGAGGTTCTTTCTGCAGGAAATTGATTTTTCTTGCAATAACACCAACAATAAGATACATGATATTAACGTTGATGGCTGGAACAACATATGTAGACAGGCAGTAGCCTATAATTGCAACTATAGAAAGTTTGAAGAATTTGAGTGTAGCTGTATCAGAAGCTGGGGATGGATCTTTAAAGAGATTTGTTTCAGGAAGTTTGAAAGAAGATTTCTTTTCGCCTTCTGCGCTGAACATACCTTTAGCTTTTGCGCTGATAAGTTCTTTCTTCAGACAGAAAGAAGCAACAGGCATACCTACCATAGACTGGAAAGCAAGAACCAGTGCAGCAAAACCTGAAAACACTGGTTTACCTGCTGTAACTGCAGCTTCAGAAACGATCTGATAAGCAATTACACCACCTGAAACAACAGGTGCAGCAACAAGAGAATATTCTTTGCCAAACAGGGCATTACCTACTGTAAATGCAAGAATACCGATACCTACAAGACCAGCACAGCAAACAACAACAGTTTTCCATTCCTGAATAAGGCTTTCAATATCAATGGAAGTACCCATATTGATAAGCAGGAATGCAATACCAATGCTATAAAGAGTTGGTAACAGTGTAGAGTCTGTAGCAACAGTTGCAGGAATAAATCCGGACCAGAAAAGGCCCATAGCCACGAAACAGCCAAAAACCATAGCTGAAACATAGCCTTTTGTGAGTCTTGAACAGAATTCGCCTACTACAAACGCAAATGCAATAACAGCGAAACACATCATCGGAGTCCAAGTAAATGTCATAATAGTTTTCCTCTCTTATAAAACTTTTCTTTGTTATTTGATAGCTGATAAAACAGTATTTAAAATAACATGCATAAATTATCACACTTTTTTTATAATTAGTCAATAATTTTTTTCGCATACAAATAACACATATTTTCATTACATTGCACAATTTAACCGCCGCTGTTTATTTATTTTTATGCACTAAGCACAAATTAAGTTTTTAACAAATTATTTCATATCTTTTATTGTCAAATATATTTGTTTATTGTGTACAACTCATTCACCATATTTTTGTCTAACTTTGTCAATGAAATTTATTTTTATTAATTATTTCCCGAAAAAGCAGTTGACAAATATAAATAACTGTATATAAAATCGAGTAAACGAATATTTATGGAGTGAATAATGAAAGAAATATGCCTGATACGCACACGTATGCGTGAAGAAAACCTGGAAAAACTTGTTGATATACTGGAAAGCAGGTACAGAGTTGTTGTCAGAAACAATGAAATATACAGAACACATCCTTTTACAGATGAGGAACTGAAAAACGCAAGTGTAATTATCGGCAACCCAAGCATACACACCCTGGCAAAATGCGAAAACCTTAAATGGCTTCAGCTTGCATCTTCCGGCGCTGATGTATATACAAATTGCGGTCTGATTGACCCTGCTGAAACTGTTCTTACCAATGCCACCGGTGTATATGGCCATGCAATCGCCGAATATATGGTTGCCGGTATTATGTCTATGACCAAAAAGTTCCATCTTTACAGAGACAATCAGTTCAGCGGCCGGTGGACTGACCTTGGTTTTTCAAAAACTGTAAATGGCAGTAAAGTGCTGGTAGTAGGCCTTGGAGATATAGGAAGCCACTTTGCACAGAAGATGCATGCTCTTGGTGCAGAGATACACGCTATAAAAAGAACGATGAACGGTATCCCTGATTATGTCCGGTCTGTAAACACTCTGGACGCACTGGACAGACTGCTGCCGGAAATGGATACAGTCGCTCGCGGCCTGCCAAATTCAAAATATACAGAAAATATAATCAGTGAAAAACAGCTTTCTCTTATGAAAAACGATGCTGTTATTATAAATGTAGGCAGAGGTAATGCAATAGACACTGAAGCACTGACAGCCGCACTGGAAACTGAT
This sequence comes from Oscillospiraceae bacterium, assembly GCA_017400025.1. Next base: position 4,090 of record JAFQAF010000008.1, on the reverse strand, counting down.
TCAATTGGCGGCGCTATTCTGGATGTAACAAACCCTGAACCTCTCCCCTCTTATCATCCTCTCTGGAAAATGAAAAATGCAATTATTACCCCTCATATATCCGGCGGATACCACGCTCTTGAAACAATTGAAAATATCGAAAATATATTTATTGAAAATGCGACAAGAATGATAAACAACGAACCTCTTATAACTCAGGTGGACTTTTCTACCGGATACCGCAAAAAATAATAAAATCCCTGTGGAACAGTCCGCAGGGATTTTTAATGTATTTACAGTTCAGCCAGGGATACTTTCCTGTATTCCTCACCATCAAGGTCTTTAAAGGATATGCCATCGTCATTAAGTATGATATAACTGTGCCGGCTGTTCTGTTTAGGAATTGATACCGAACCCGGGTTCACATATGTTATATCTCCTGATTTTTCACATGCTGGAATATGTGTATGGCCGTGCAACAGAATATCCCCCTTTTTAAGCATAGGAAGATTATCAAGATTAAAATTGTGGCCGTGGGTTACAAATACCATCTTACCACTCCAGTAAAGAATTGCATATTCAGCCATTATAGGAAACTGCAGCACCATCTGGTCTACCTCTGTGTCACAGTTGCCTCTTACACACAGTATTTCTTCTTTAATGCCGTTCAGCATTTCAATCACTTTTTTTGGTGCATATTCCTGTGGCAGGTCATTTCTTGGCCCGTGGTACAGAACATCCCCCAGAATAACCAGTTTATCAGCTTTTTCCTTTGAATAACAGTCCAGCATTTTCTGGCAGTAATAAGCTGAACCGTGTATATCGGATACTATCATCAATTTCATAAAAAATTCTCCCGTATGTCAGTTTATAGCAATGGTCCGGCTGTTGTGGGGTATACCATTATGCCCTTCTTCCATCCTTGCCATTACATATTGATAATGCCATAAATCTCCGCCTTTTTCAAGCCATTTTTTATATCCTTCTGTTCTGACGAGATAATCATAGTATTTATCTATTGTACCGGGGAAATAATAAATATTCAGTTCAGCAAAAAAATCAGACATAAGCTGCCGGTCCTGTTCTGAAATCCGTGTCTCCGCCAGTGTGTGCATACTGAGCGCTGACTGTGATTTTATATAGAAATCTCTGGCATAGTCATTGAAATTCAGCAGGTTTTCATATGTCTTTTGGTTTTCTGTTGCCCACTGCTGTACATTTACAGACTGTGTTGTGTAGTCAATACTGTCCCTGTCTATGTCAATCACACCATAATTGCAGGGCAGCACTGCCATACTTTCTGTTGCAATATCTGTTATATTCCCTTCGCTGTAAATATGCTGTGTATGTATATGTCCACTCAGATTAAATTTCACACCATACTTTTCATACAGCTCTATAACCGGCTGATTGTTGATAATTGTGTAGCTGTTTGTAAAAGATTCTTCTCCGAAATGAGACAGCAGATTCTGATGTGTCATACTGATAAAAACTGTGTCTTCAGAAGACTTTGAAAGCTGTTCTTCCAGCCAGGCAAGGGTTTCTGTTGCAACTATTCCCTTACCGCCGCCACGGTTTGTATCCAATGCTATAAGTGTGATTTTATCAGTAAGCCTGTACATATAACTGAAAGAAGCTTTATCGCGGGTATATGCCTGTTTCAGACCGAAATCCGCATATAAATTCTCAAAATCTTCATCTTTCATTCTCTCTGCAGGATAACGCTGGGTCTGCCCGTATCCATAGCAGAATGGATAGTCTATGTCATGATTGCCCGGCAGGACCAACACCTGAACACCATTTTTTTCGATTGTTGCAAGTTTATGTGTAAGGTCAACGTGGCTTAATTTTTCACCGTTAAAAGTTATATCTCCGCTTATAACCAGATAGTCTGGCCTGGCAGCTATTACATCTGCCACAAATGCATCCATTATGGGATCTATATAATGCACCATTTTACCGTCACCGTTCTGAATCATTTCAACAAAAGCCGGTGAATTTTCCGTCAGCTGCTGGGACAGATAATGCATATCCGTAGCATGAAATATTGTTATTTCATCTATTGCAGATGGTTTCCGTCCGCAGGAAACAGTAAAGATCATTGAAATCAGCAACAAAATACAGATAAGTTTTTTCATATTACCCTCACAAAACATCAAAGCTTATAGATTTATTATATATTACTTATTATTCACCTTCAAGTTATGATTGACAGTATGTGTAAATTAGTTTAAAGTTAATTATATGAAACGATATTATATAGACAAATTACTGGAATTCAAAGATGTATATCTTGATTATCCCTTTGATAATTCTGACTGGGCTGCCATAAGGCACAGCGATAACAAAAAGATTTTTGCGCTGGTATATTCATATCAAGGAAATGAATGTATAAACTTTAAAAACACCCCCGAATGGGCAACTTTCTGGCGTGAAAGCTTTGAGTCTGTGAAGCCTGCATATCATATGAACAAAGAACACTGGAGCATGGTTATACTCGGCGGAGACGCTGATGAAGAGCAGATAATGCTGATGCTCCGGGACAGTTATAAGCTGACTGAAAAGAGGAAAAAGAAATGAATGTAAAACTTAAAAATGCAATAACTGCTGCTTACAACTTATGTGATGCCCTGGAAAAAAGCGATGCATGGGATAAAAGCAACACTGCCCCTGCACGTGAAATTTTCCGCGGAGAATTGTTTCATTTTCTGCTTAATCTCAGTTTTTCCGATGCAAAGCTGACCTCTGCTGAATCAAAATTCATAAAGGATTATCTCGGTTTTGACTATTCCGTAAAAGAAATGCGCGAACACGCCATTGCAAACAGAGTATATGGTGCTGATTTTACCAGAAATCTGCCTTATGTATTCAAAGCCTTTGTAAAAGCAGACAACACTCTTGAATCAGTCAGCGAAACATCAAAGCTTATTCTTAATCTTTACAGACAGCTTGGGCAGGAATACATAGCCTGCGACGGAATACACAAAAGTGAAACCTATGGCCTTAATTACTTCTGTGAATCTCTGCAGAACTATATCGACTCAAAATTCATTGAAAAAGCAAATCTTTCATTCTCTTCCATTGATACCGGCAATTCAAAACTTAATCCGGATGCTTTGATACCTTCAGTACAGCAGCCGGCAACATCACAGCCGGCAGCTGTGCAGACTGCAGAAACACGGCAACAGACCGAAGAAACCGAAGAAAAAGAACCTGAAAAAACTCTGGATGAACTGATGGAGGAGCTTAATAAGCTTATCGGTCTCAAAAAGGTAAAGGAAGACGTACAGAGTCTGATTAACCTTGTAAAAATACGCAATATCCGTAAAGAACGCGGTATGGACAGCCCGGATATGAGTCTACATATGGTTTTCAGCGGCAACCCGGGTACAGGCAAAACAACAATCGCCAGACTTCTGGCAGAAATCTACAAAGCAATGGGGCTGCTTTCCAAAGGGCATCTGACTGAAGTTGACCGCAGCGGCCTTGTAGGCGGCTATGTGGGCCAGACTGCAATCAAAGTGCGGGATGTTGTAAAAAAAGCAATGGGCGGTGTGCTTTTCATAGATGAAGCCTATTCCCTTACAGTAAACCGCGGTGCTACAGACTTTGGCTTTGAAGCTGTCGATACTCTTCTCAAATATATGGAAGACAACCGTGATGACCTGATTGTTATTGTAGCAGGATATCCTGAACCTATGGAGGAATTCCTTAATTCCAACCCAGGTCTTAAATCCAGATTCAATAAATATCTTCATTTTGATGACTATACACCGGAGGAACTGATAGGCATCCTCAAACTCAATGCAAAAAAAGCAGACCTTGTATTGAGTGAAGAAGCTGAAAAATTTGCAGCTGAATTTTTCACAAAGCGCTGTGAAAACAGACCGGCAAACTATGCCAACGGCCGTGATGTGAGAAACTTCTTTGAAAAAGCCCTTGTAAATCAGGCAAACAGGCTGGCCGCAATGGAAAAAATCGAAGATAAAGATCTGACAACTCTTGAAATTGAAGATTTGAATACCATTCTTCTCTAAAAGCATAAAAACCGGCAGGTATTACCAGCCGGTTATATTTTTGTTTATTTGTATTTTTTTACTGCTTCAATGTG
>JAFQAF010000087.1 GCA_017400025.1 Oscillospiraceae bacterium | reverse complement strand
TTATGGTTAACACCTGTGAAGTAAAGAATACGTTCTGTTGTTGTAGTCTTACCGGCGTCGATGTGAGCCATGATACCGATATTTCTGGTCATTTCCAGTGAAACGTCTCTTGCCATTTTGCCTCCTATATTTATTATGCCAGCCCGGAGGCTTTACGCCGCCAGGCCTGTGCAAAAGTGTAGATTAATATCTGTAATGAGCAAATGCTTTGTTTGCTTCTGCCATTTTGTGTGTGTCTTCGCGTTTTTTGCATGCGCCGCCATTGCCGTTTGCTGCGTCCATGATTTCGCCTGCAAGTCTTTCACGCATTGTTTTTTCGTTTCTGTTTCTGGAGTAAGTTGTCAGCCAGCGCAGACCCAGAGTCTGTCTTCTTTCTGCTCTTACTTCCATTGGAACCTGATATGTTGCACCGCCTACACGACGAGCTTTAACTTCCAGCAATGGCATGATGTTTTCCATTGCTTTTTCGAATGTTTCGAGTGGGTCGTTGCCTGTTTTAGCTGCTACGATATCAAATGCATCGTAAACGATTTTCTGAGCAACGCCTTTTTTGCCATCCAGCATAATGCTGTTAACAAGTTTAGTAACGAGTTTTGAGTTGTACATTGGATCAGCCAGTACATCTCTTTTTGCAATATTACCTCTTCTTGGCACCGTTCTTCCCTCCTTCATTATTTTTAGATGATATCTTTGGTACTCAAAAGTGTAAAAAAACTTCTGTCTGCAGAAAAGGGGTAAATATATATCTATATATAAAACCCTTTTGGGCATTAAATGTCTTTTACTTAGTTAAAAATTGGTGTAAGATTATTTCTTACCTGCTTTTGGGCGTTTTGCACCGTATTTGGAACGGGACTGCATTCTCTTAGCAACACCCTGTGTATCCAGTGTACCACGGATTGTATGGTAACGTACACCTGGAAGGTCTTTAACACGACCGCCGCGGATCAGTACAACTGAGTGTTCCTGCAGGTTGTGACCGATACCTGGGATATAAGAAGTTACTTCGATACCGTTAGAAAGACGAACTCTGGCTACTTTTCTCAGAGCGGAGTTTGGTTTCTTAGGTGTCATTGTTCTAACAGCTGTACATACACCACGTTTCTGTGGAGCAGACTGGTCTGTAGCAACTTTTTTGTGGCTGTTGTAACCTTTCTGCAGAGCTGGAGCTGTAGATTTTTTAACCTGAACTTCTCTACCTTTGCGAACCAACTGGTTAAATGTAGGCATTATCAATTTCCTCCTATTACATTTATTTTATATAGATATGTGGCCTTGTCCCTCGTCGAAACAGACACACTTAACTGACGCAAACTTAACTGCGCCAAAAACTATTATACGTTTTTGGCGCAGTTATGTCAATAGTTAATTTATATAATTTTTATAAATTTTCGGCTTAATTTCCAGCAATTTCGCCATTTTCTTCCAGTTCTTCAGGCTTTTCTGCAACTGTGGAACCGGCAGGGATAAGCTTACCGAGGATAACGTTTTCTTTCATACCCTGGAGGTTGTCTACCTTGCCGCGGATAGCTGCATCTGTGAGAACCTTTGTTGTTTCCTGGAAGGATGCTGCGGACAGGAAGGATTCTGTTGCAAGAGCTGCTTTTGTGATACCGAGGATGATATCTGTAGCTTTTGGTTCAACAAGGCCTTCTTCGCCTGCTGCAGTTCTGTCTTTGATTTCTTCCAGCTTGATCTTGTAGTCTTTGTAATCAACAAGAGCACCGCCGATAAGGTCAGTAGAGCCGGATTCTTCAATCTTAACCTTCTTCATCATCTGACGAACGATAACTTCGATGTGTTTGTCGCTGATTTCAACACCCTGTACACGGTAAACTTTCTGTACTTCCTGGATGATGTAATCTTCAACAGCTGTGCGGCCCTTGATAGCAAGGATATCTGCAGGTGCTGCAGAACCTTCTGTCAGGTAAGCGCCTTTTTCAACTGTTGCACCGTCGTAAACGGAAGGTGACAGACGCTGGTCGAAAGGAATGAGGTAGCTCTTTTCACAAGGAGCGCCGTTGTCATCAAAGCCTTCGATAACAGCATATGTGCCTTTCTTTGTCTGGTCAATTCTTACACGGCCTGCGATTTCAGACATGATGGAAATCATCTTAGGACGGCGTGCTTCAAACAGTTCTTCAACACGTGGAAGACCCTGTGTGATGTCGGCTGCGGAAGCGATACCACCGGTATGGAAAGTACGCATTGTCAGCTGTGTACCAGGTTCACCGATGGACTGTGCTGCGATTGTACCAACAGCATCACCCATACGTACAGGCTGCCAGTCAGACAGGGATGCACCGTAACATTTTGCACATACGCCAACGCCGGATTTACAGTTGAGAACTGAACGGATTTCGATTTCGATGTCCTTAGGATCATATTTGCCTGTAGCTTCGTCATATTTACCGAATGTTTCGATAATTTTCTTAACGTCGGAAGCATCCATCATCTTGTCTTTGGAAACAACCAGTTCACCTGTTTCAGGATGAACAAGGTCGTGTACAGTGTAACGGCCCAGCAGTCTGTCTGCCAGCGGTTCGATAACACTGTTGCCATCGCGGATTTCTTTTACTACGATACCGTGTTTTGCACCGCAGTCATGTTCTCTGATAATAACATCGTGGGAAACGTCAACCAGACGGCGTGTCAGGTAACCGGAGTCAGCTGTACGCAGAGCTGTATCGGCCAGACCTTTACGTGCACCACGTGCAGAAATGAAGTATTCCAGAATGTTCAGACCTTCACGATAGTTGGCCTTGATTGGGATTTCGATTGTTTTACCGGATGTGGAAGCGATAAGACCACGCATACCGGCCAGCTGTTTGATCTGGTTCATGGAACCACGGGCACCGGAGTCAGCCATCATCCAGATTGGGTTTCTTGCATGCATGTTTTCCTGCAGAGCTTTGGAAACAAGGTCTGTTGTCTTGTTCCAGATATCGATAACAGATTTGTATCTCTGTTCTTCGCTCAGCAGACCGCGTTCATACAGTTTACGTGTACGTGCAACCTGTGCTTCAGCATCAGCCAGCAGTTCCTTCTTTTTAGGTGGAACTGTAGCATCACATGCAGCAACTGTGATAGCACCTTTTGTGGAGTATTTGAAGCCCTGGGACTTGATTTCGTCAAGAACCTGTGAAGCAATCTTTGTGCCGTGCTGTTCGATACATTTTGTAACGATCTGGCCCAGCTGTTTTTTGCCAACCAGGAATTCAATTTCCAGTTTCAGTGCATTTTCTTTCTTTGTTCTGTCAACATAGCCCAGATCCTGTGGGATTGGTGTGTTGAAAATGAGACGGCCCACAGTTGTTTCAACCAGCTGTGTGATTTTTTCGCCGTTCCATTCGCCTGTGCGGCGGATTTTTACTTTTGCGTGAAGTGTTACGTAGTCTTCAGCGTAAGCCATAAGAGCTTCGTTTTCATCACGGAAAATCATGCCTTCGCCCTTGTCGCCTTCGTTTACCATTGTAAGGTAGTAGGAGCCCAGGATCATATCCTGTGAAGGAACAGCAACAGGTGAACCGTCAGACAGTTTCAGCAGGTTGCCGGAAGCCAGCATAAGGTTTCTTGCTTCTTCCTGTGCTTCGTGGGACAGCGGTACGTGAACAGCCATCTGGTCGCCGTCAAAGTCAGCGTTGTAAGCTGTACATACCAGTGGGTGAAGTTTGAGAGCACGGCCTTCAACCAGTACAGGTTCAAATGCCTGGATACCCAGACGGTGCAATGTAGGAGCACGGTTGAGCAGAACAGGGTGGCCTTTGATAACTGTTTCCAGAGCATCCCATACTTCGGATTTTGCTCTTTCAACAACTTTCTTTGCGCTCTTGATGTTTGTAGCGTAGCCTTTGTCAACAAGTTCTCTCATAACAAAAGGCTTGAACAGTTCCAGTGCCATTTCCTTTGGCAGACCGCACTGGTACATTTTCAGTTCAGGACCAACAACGATAACTGAACGGCCGGAGTAGTCAACACGTTTACCCAGCAGGTTCTGACGGAAACGGCCCTGTTTACCTTTCAGCATATCGGAAAGGGATTTCAGAGGTCTGTTTGAAGTACCGCCTGTTACTGCGCGGCCGCGGCGGCCGTTGTCGATAAGGCTGTCTACAGCTTCCTGAAGCATACGTTTTTCGTTTCTTACGATGATGTCAGGAGCGGAGAGTTCCAGCAGTTTTTTCAGACGGTTGTTTCTGTTGATAACACGTCTGTACAGGTCGTTCAGGTCAGATGTGGCAAAACGGCCACCGTCCAGCTGAACCATAGGGCGGATATCCGGTGGGATAACCGGCAGAACGTCCATAATCATCCATTCAGGACGGTTGCCTGACTGGCGGAAGCTTTCGCATACTTCAAGACGTTTGTAGAGTTTTACTCGTTTCTGGCCTGTAGCTGTTTCCAGCTCTTTTGTCAGCTGGTTTGCCAGCTGGTCCAGGTCAATTTTTTCCAGCAGTTCCTTTACTGCTTCAGCACCCATAGCGGCTTTGAATGCATCTTCGCCGTAACGTTCAACCATATCGTTGTATTCGTTTTCTGTAAGGAGCTGTTTGTCTTCAAGGGCTGTGAAGCCTTTGTCTGTTACTATATATGATGAAAAGTAAATTACTTTTTCCAGAGCTTTTGGTGTTACATCCAGGATAAGGCCTATTCTGGAAGGAACAGCCTTCAGGTACCAGATATGGGAAACAGGAGCAGCAAGGCTGATGTGACCCATTCTTTCTCTTCTTACTTTTGCTCTTGTGCTTTCAACACCGCATTTGTCACAAACCTGGCCTTTATGGCGGTTTTTGTTCAGTTTACCACAGGAACATTCCCAGTCTTTTGTAGGTCCGAAAATCTTTTCGCAGAAAAGACCGTCACGTTCAGGTTTCAGTGTGCGGTAGTTTATAGTTTCTGGCTTTGTAACTTCGCCATGAGACCAGGAAAGAATCCGGTCCGGTGAGGCAATGCCGATTTTGATGGAATCAAAAGTGTTATGTGCCATATTTTAGCAAAACTTCCTTTCTTTAAATGTAGGTGCCTGCTTTGTGTAAACGCCGCAGGCGTATTCGTCAGCAAATAGAAATATTTCTTTTAATAAATAATTTACATTAATTATTCAATCAGAAATCTTCTTCGTCATTGCCTTCCGGTGCAGTCACAGATGTGTTTGACATATCCAGTGCAAAGTCTTCTTCCGGATTGTCGCTTACCATGAAGCCGGCAAGATCAGATTCCTGTTCTACCAGTTCTGTCATGATTTCGCTTGCGAAATCGCCTTTTGCATCGTCTTCATCGTATGTCTGCTTCAGGTCTACTTCATTGCCTTCATCATCCAGTACACGGATATCCAGTGCAAGAGACTGCATTTCCTTGATGAGAACGCGGAAGGATTCAGGAATACCCGGTTTTGGAATTTCCTGGCCTTTGAAGATAGCCTCGTAAGTTTTTACACGGCCCACCATATCGTCAGACTTAACTGTCAGGATTTCCTGCAGAGTGTAAGCTGCGCCGTAAGCTTCAAGAGCCCAAACTTCCATTTCACCGAATCTCTGGCCGCCGAACTGAGCTTTACCGCCCAGAGGCTGCTGTGTAACCAGTGAGTATGGACCGATTGAACGTGCATGCATCTTATCGTCAACAAGGTGGTGCAGTTTGAGGAAGTATTTGTAACCAACGGTTACAGGGTTGTCGAACGGTTCGCCTGTGCGGCCATCGTAAAGCTGTGTTTTACCTGTGTCAGGCAGACCGGCCTGTGCCAGCAGCTCAAAGATATCTGTTTCTTTTGCGCCGTCAAATACAGGAGTCATAACCTTCCAGCCCAGTGCTTTTGCAGCATAGCCAAGGTGAACTTCAAGAACCTGACCGATGTTCATACGTGATGGAACACCCAGAGGGTTCAGTACCAGGTCAAGCGGTGTGCCGTCTGCCAGGAATGGCATATCTTCCTGTGGAAGAATTCTGGAAACAACACCCTTGTTACCGTGACGGCCGGCCATCTTGTCACCAACGGAAATCTTACGTTTCTGGGCGATGTATACTCTTACAACTTCGATAACGCCCGGTTTGATTTCGTCAGAGTTTTCCGGTGTGAATACTTTAACGTCAACGATTGTGCCGTATTCGCCGTGTGGTACTTTCAGGGATGTATCTCTTACATCGCCTGCTTTTTCGCCGAAGATAGCGCGCAGCAGTTTTTCTTCAGGTGACAGTTCAGTTTCGCCCTTAGGTGTAACTTTACCTACCAGAATGTCGCCGCTGGATACTTCAGCACCGATGCGGATGATACCGCGGCTGTCCAGATTTTTCAGAGCTTCTTCACCTACGTTAGGAACTTCTCTTGTGATTTCTTCTGGTCCCAGCTTTGTTTCTCTGGCTTCGATTTCATATTCTTCAATATGGATAGAAGTGAATACGTCGCCGGAAACTACTCTTTCGTTGATGAGGATGGCGTCTTCGTAGTTGTAGCCTTCCCATGTCATATAGCCAACGAGAACGTTTTTACCCAGAGAGATTTCGCCGTGGTCTGTGGAAGGACCGTCTGCGATAACCTGGCCTTTTTTGATGAAGTCGCCTTCAGCAACGATAGGTCTCTGGTTGATACATGTGCCCTGGTTGGAGCGCATGAATTTGATGATATTGTATTCGTCTGTTGTTGTTTTGCCTGTGCGGATAACGATTTTTTCTGCACTTACTTTTTCAACAACACCGTCATTTTTGGCGATTACAACTACGCCTGAGTCATAACCTGCCTTGTATTCCATACCTGTAGCAACGATTGGTGCTTCAGGACGGAGAAGAGGTACAGCCTGACGCTGCATGTTTGCACCCATCAGGGCACGGTTTGCGTCGTCGTTTTCAAGGAACGGAATCATTGATGTAGCAACGGAAACCAGCATTTTTGGAGAAACGTCCATATAGTCTACGGATTCTCTTGGTGTTTCAAGGATTGCATCGCGGAAACGTGCGTTAACACGAGGACGAATAAAACGGCCTTCTTCGTCAAGAGGTTCGTTTGCCTGTGCAACAATGTATCTGTCTTCAACGTCTGCTGTCATATAAACAACTTCGTTTGTAACAACGCCTGTTTCTTTGTCAACTCTGCGGTATGGTGCTTCGATAAAGCCGTATTCGTTTACTCTTGCAAATGTAGCAAGGTAGGAGATAAGACCGATGTTAGGACCTTCAGGTGTTTCGATAGGGCACATTCTGCCGTAGTGAGAATAGTGAACGTCACGAACTTCGAAGCCTGCACGGTCACGGGAAAGACCGCCAGGACCAAGAGCGGAGAGACGGCGTTTGTGTGTCAGCTCTGCAAGTGGGTTTGTCTGGTCCATAAACTGTGAAAGCTGTGAAGAACCAAAGAATTCTTTGATAACAGCAACAACAGGTTTGATGTTGATAAGGCTTTCAGGTGTGATAAGCTCTCTTTCCTGCTGTTCCATTCTTTCTTTGATTGTTCTTTCCATACGAATGATACCTGTACGGAACTGAGCCTGGAGAAGTTCGCCAACAGAACGGATACGGCGGTTGCCAAGGTGGTCGATATCGTCGTATTCGCCTACGCCGTCAGCAAGACAGAGTGCATAGCTGATGGAAGCAAAGATATCGTCGATTGTGATGTTTTTAGGGATAAGTCTTTCGCGGTTTGCTTCAAGAAGTTCCATAAGCAGCTGCTTGTCTTCACCTGCTTCGTCCATAACTTCTTTGAGAACTGCAAAGGAAACCTTTTCGTTAAGGCCAAGGTCTGTTGCATCAAAGCCGAGAACTGCTTTGTGGTCAACCATACCGTTGGAGATAACTTTAACAACCTTTTCGCTCTTTTCGTCAACTTTAACGTATGTTACTGCAACACCGTTGTTTTCGATAACGTATGCAAGTTCTTCGCTGATTTTTGCGCCTTCTTCACAGAGGATTTCGCCTGTGAGAGGGCTTACGATTGTTTCTGCTGCAACCTTGTTGATAAGGCGGTTTGCAATGGAAAGTTTTTTGTTGAACTTGTAACGGCCGAAACGGGAAAGGTCGTATCTTCTTGGGTCGAAGAAAAGGTTGTGGATATGTGTCTGGGAGTTTTCTACTGTTGGAGGGTCGCCCGGACGGAGCTTGCGGTATGTTTCAAGCAAGCCTTCTTCCTGGTTGGATGTGATATCCTTGAGCAGAGTAGCTTCGATGATTGGGTTTTCGCCAAACAGTTCACGAATCTGGCTGTCTGTGCTTACGCCAAGTGCTCTTACAAATGTTGTAACAGGAAGTTTGCGGTTTTTATCGATACGAACATAGAAAATGTCGTTTACGTCTGTTTCGTATTCAAGCCATGCACCACGGTTTGGGATAATTGTGCCGCTGTAAAGCTCTTTACCTGTTTTATCGTGGTCAAGTTTGAAATAAGCGCCAGGAGAACGGATGAGCTGGGAAACAACAACACGTTCAGCACCATTGATGATGAATGTGCCGCTTTCGGTCATTTTTGGGAAATCACCCATAAATTTTTCCTGCTCTTTGATTTCGCCTGTTTCTTTGTTGAGAAGACGAATTGTAACTCTGAGAGG
>JAFQAF010000086.1 GCA_017400025.1 Oscillospiraceae bacterium | reverse complement strand
TATTTTATTGGATGTACAGTTAAGGAAATGTTCTATAGCGCCCAGCAGTACCTTTTTGTCATTTTCATAGCTTACGTGGGCCACTGCATCATTTATGTCAACCCAGCGCACCCGGCTGATTTCACCCTCCTGTGCCACGGCATTTTTGCTGTCTGCCACAGCAACAAAGTACACTACGTCCTTTACTACATCCTTTCGGGGGCTGTAGGTAACAACCTGGCGGTAGTCAGTGTCAAGAAAAACAGAAAGTCCGGTTTCTTCCAGGATTTCACGGCGGGCAGTTTCTTCCTCTGTTTCACCGTTTTCCACGTGGCCTTTCGGGAAAGCCCAGTGTCCGCCGTTAAGATGGCGTATAAGCAATATTTTTATTCTTTTGTCATCTTTGCGGAACACTACTGCGCCGCAGGATTTTTCTGTTTTCATAGCTGCCTCCGATAATCTGTTCTGGTATTAAAACTGCATTGTTTCCATTCTGTCAAAAGCTTCTTTCAGCTTGTCCACACCTACTGTACAGGAAATGCGGATATGGTATTCACCGCTTTCGCCGAACGCACGGCCCGGAATAACACGGACGTGACACTCATCAAACAGTTTTTTGGCAAACTGTGAGCTGGTGAGACCTGTCTTTTCAATAGACGGGAATATGTAAAAACTGCCGCTGACAGGAAGCACATCCACCCACGGGATTGCTGCCAGCCTGTCGTGTGCATACTGCACTCTTTCCCTGAAAATTTCAACAATGTCATCTTCAAACTCTTCAAAATGACGCAGGCCGTGAAGTGCCGCACGCTGTGAAACTGACGGTGCTGTATACACCACATTTTCATTTATAGTCTGTATAACAGAAATGATGTAGTCCGGCGCCACAATGTTTCCCACGCGGAAGCCTGTCATAATAAAGTTTTTGGAGAAAGAATTTATGGTAATTGTTCTTTCCTTCATACCCGGGAAGGAACATATCGGCATAAATCTGTTGCCTGTATAGTCAAAAGAGGTATAAATATCATCTGCCACAACAACAAGGTCATTTCTGATGGCAAATTCTGCCAGCTGTGAAAGGGTTTCTTTTGTGTAGCATATACCGGTTGGATTGTTTGGTGTGTTGATGATAATAGCTTTTGTTCTGTCTGAAACAGCCGCTGCCAGATTGTCAAAATCTATCTGAAAGTTGTTTTCATGGCTGGTTTTCACAAAAACCGGCACGCCGCCCGCCATTTTTACCTGGTCCGGATAAGGGAAAAAGTATGGTTCGATGATAATCACTTCATCCCCTGCTTCAAGAATTGCCTGCATTGTGATATACATGGCAACACTGCCTGCTGTGGACACAAACACCTCTTCATCCTTTACATCCATGCCGTATCTGTTTTTGTAAAAATCACAGATAGCGGCGCGGAGCTCCGGATAACCACGGGAAGCTGTATATTTTGTGTGGCCAGCCAGGGCGTCTTTAAAAGCCCGGTTGATGATGAGTTCCGGTGTGTTTATGTCCGGATCGCCTATGGAAAGGTTTATCAGGTCATCATATTCCACCGGCACATCACCGCTGGTTTCCGCATTTATCACACTGTTTCTGTATTTTGAAGAAAGATATCTGAGATTCATCTTTTCACCTCTTTATCAGTTTTCCTTCCGGTATTTTTCAGAAAGCTCCAGCCATTCTTCCATAAGGGCATCCATTTTCTGTGTGGCTGATTCCAGTTTCTGCCATAGTTCATTCATTTTGCCCGGGTCTGTGGTAATCCGCGGATTCTGCATATCCCGGTTGCAGGCATCTATTTCTTCCTGCAGCTTTTCGATATCCCTTTCGCACTCTCTGATGCGCAGGCGGTCAGCCGCTGCTTTTCTGCGTGCTTCCTTCTGGTTTACCACGGAATTTTCCGGTCTGGTTTCTGCTTTTTCAGCCTTTGGCTGTTTTGTATTGAAGCCTTCAGACTTGTGTTTTGCCATAAAGTCATCAAAGCTTTCATAGAATACACCCTGGCCGCCCTCAATATTCATAATAGGGCAGTCAAGCTGCTGCATAAGGAAACGGTCGTGTGTTACCACCACAATAG
>JAFQAF010000007.1 GCA_017400025.1 Oscillospiraceae bacterium | reverse complement strand
GGTCAAAAGCACACTGTTCAATAAAATAATCGGCACACGTATCAGCATAGTTGAAGATACTCCGGGTGTTACCAGAGACAGAATCTATGCCGAAGGCGAATGGCTGGACAAAAAGTTTATGCTTGTTGACACCGGCGGTATTGAACCAAAAGACAACAACACAATTCTCCGCCATATCAAAGAACAGGCACAGATTGCCATTGATACAGCAGATGTTATCCTGTTCGTTACAGATATACGCAGCGGTGTTACTGCCAATGACTACGATGTAGCCACAATGCTGCTGAAAAGCGGCAAACCTACAGTGCTGGTTGTGAACAAATGCGACAGCGTGGGTGCAGTACCTGATGATATATATGATTTCTATTCACTGGGTCTGGGTGAACCGTTCCCGGTTTCATCCGTACACGGTCATGGCACAGGTGATATCCTTGATGAATGCTTCAAGTACATCACTTATACAGAAGAAGAAACCGACGAGGATGAAAGAATCTCTGTTGCAGTTATCGGCAGACCAAATGTAGGCAAATCCAGCCTTGTAAACAAAATTCTTGGCCACGAAAGAATGATTGTACGCGATGAAAGCGGTACAACAAGAGACGCTGTGGACAGCTATATTGAAAACAAACACGGCAAGTTTATTTTCACGGACACTGCCGGTATGAGAAAGCGCGGAAATGTTGACGAGGGCGTGGAAAGATTTTCTGTTATCAGAGCCCTTGCCGCAGTTGAGCGCAGTAAAGTGTGCGTTATTATGATAGACGGCACTGTTGGCTTTACAGAACAGGATTCAAAAATTGCCGGTTATGCCCACGAACAGGGCAAAGCCTGCATTATCGCTGTAAACAAATGGGATGCAGTGGAAAAAGACGACAAAACAATGGACGTAATGAGAAAAGAGCTTATGGAGCATTTCAAATTTATGTCCTATGCACCTATTATCTTTATATCCGCACAGACAGGCCAGAGACTGGACAAGCTGTTTGAACTTATCAAATTTGTAGATGACCAGAACTCATTCAGAACAACAACAGGTGTACTGAACGATATTCTTGCCCGTGCTGTTGCACGTGTGCAGCCGCCGTCAGACAAAGGCAAACGTCTGAAAATCTACTATATGACACAGATTTCCACACGTCCGCCTACATTTGTTGCTTTCTGCAACAGTAAAGAACTGTTCCATTTCTCATACCAGAGATACATTGAAAATCAGATAAGAGAGGTGTTTGGTCTGGAAGGCACACCAATCAGACTGATAATCCGTGAAAGAGGAGAATAATTATGATTTACCGGAAACTGGCCTTTATATTTATCGTCAGCTATCTTATCGGTTCCCTCAGCTTTGCAATTATTATAAGTAAAGTATTTTATAAAAAAGATATCCGCACATTCGGCTCCGGCAATGCAGGTATGACAAATATGCTGCGTACCTTCGGAAAAGGTGCTGCAGCTGCCACGTTTATCGGTGACTTTCTGAAAGGTACTGTATCCGTGGTTTTTGCAAGAATGAT
>JAFQAF010000085.1 GCA_017400025.1 Oscillospiraceae bacterium | reverse complement strand
TTTCGTCTACTGTGGAGTAGTAGTTGGACATATTTTCTGCTACAAATTCGTCTGTCAGTTCAGGAACGATTTCTTTGTAGAAGTGGTTGATTGTAATGTTGAACACTGCAGCTTTGCCGTTCAGTTCTTCTTTGCCGTAATCTTCAGGGAATGTAACGTTGATATCAAAGTTTTCGCCTGGTTTGTGGCCGATAAGCTGTTCAAGGAAGCCGTCAATGTACTGTGTAACACCGATTGTAACATCCGTGCCGGCGCCCTGTGTGGAGCCGCCTTCAAATTCTACGCCGTCGATTGTGCCAACGTAGTCGATGTTTACTGTGTCGCCGTCTACAATTGCTCTTTCTGTATCAGCGTCTTTTTCTTCTGTAGTGAAGTTGTCAATAACTGTCTGAATCTGCTGGTCTACCATTTCCTGGTCTGCCACTGTCAGGGACTGTGGGATTGTGTAGGAAGCGTAGTCAGGCAGAGTAACGCAATCAGATGCTTTTACGCCTTTGAAATGACCTTCTGCTGTAAATGGTGCGCTGTAGTCAAAGCCTGTGCCTGTAATATCGCCTGGGCCCATTACAGTTGCCAGCAGGCCGATAATCATCAGTGCTGCCAGAAGCAGAGCACCAAGTCTGATTATATTCTTTTTAGCTCTTACTTTACTGTTCATTTATATCCTCCGATAAAATATTAGTTCCTTTTCATAACTTAAAAAGTCGTAATGTCTATTTTATAATATCCGGAGCAAAGTTGCAAGTGATTTTGTGGATTTTCAGACTTTTGTTTTTTTCTTTTCACAGAATAATCACTTTAAATACTATAAATAGACTTATTTTACCATTTATGCTATTATTATCCCAAAGGAGATGAAGCCATGCATTACGAAAAAGCAAAGGGCCTTGTATCTGCCGGCGGAAATATGAATATATACCGCGGCTGTACCCACGGCTGTATTTACTGCGACAGCCGCAGCACCTGCTACGGCTTTACCCACAGTTTTGAGGATGTGGCTGTAAAGGAAAATGCGCCCCGGCTGCTGGAAAAGGCGCTGGCCTCCAGACGCAGCAGGATTATGGTGGGTATGGGCAGTATGTCTGACCCATATATGCACTGTGAAAAAGACCTGCTGCACACCAGAAAATGCCTGGAAATAATAGACCGCTACCATTACGGCTTTACACTTATCACCAAATCCTGCCTGGTGGAAAGGGATATGGACCTTTTCGCCAGCATAAACGAAAAAAGCAAAGCCGTGCTGCAGATGACGCTGACCACCGCAGACCGGGACCTGTGCAGAATACTGGAGCCCAATGTCCACACCACCCGGCAGCGCTTTGAAACGCTGAAAAAATTCCGTGATGCAGGCATACCCACAGTGGTATGGCTGTGCCCTGTGCTGCCGTTTATAAACGACACAGAGGAAAACCTGCGTGCCATTCTGGATATGTGCATTGAAGCAGGGGTAAAAGGTATTATCTGCTTTGGAATGGGGCTGACACTGCGCGAAGGAAACCGAGAGTATTTTTACCGGAAACTGGATGAGCACTTTCCTGGCATGAAGGAAAAATATATACGCACTTTTGGCAGCAGCTACCAGTGCACCAGCCCGGACAATGCAAAACTTATGAAAATTTTCTACACAGTGTGCAGAGAAAACAATATAATGTATAACCCGGATGCCATCTTTGAATGGCTGAAGGAATTTCCGGATAAAACTGAAGAAAACCAGCTCACTCTTTTCTGACAAAATTCCCTCTTTATTTTTCTGAAAAGATGTGCTATAATATACGTTACAGTGTGATAAGCGCCTGTAGTTCAGCTGGAAGAACGTCAGACTCCGACTCTGAAGGGCACGGGTTCAAATCCCGCCAGGTGCACCACTCCCCGTACATTTTGTGCGGGGATTTTTTTGTATAACGAAAACCACCGGCTGTGCCGGTGGTTCAAAAGAGCTTTAGCGATGAGTATAAAAAATAACTCCTTTTGATGTAAAATAGA
>JAFQAF010000084.1 GCA_017400025.1 Oscillospiraceae bacterium | reverse complement strand
TATGGGTGGATAAAGAAACAGGAGTAAACTATCTTTTCCACCGAAACGGCTATTCCGGCGGGCTGACACCGCTGGTGGACCGTGACGGCAGACCTGTTGTTTCACCTGTGATAAACAGATAAAAATACAGAATCCCTGCTGAAAAGCAGGGATTTTTCATATAAAAAAGACTTCTCATAAAGAGAAGTCTTTTTTGTTTAATATCCCAGGTTTTCTTTTACAAGCACAACCTCATATTCACTGCCGCCTGGTGCACAGGCCAGTACGCCGAAAGCACGGCAGATTCTGGCAGGGGATTCACAGTCATAGCATCTGTCCCCGTTTACAGCACACGGTGTTGCGATACCCAGCCTTTTGGCGTTCAGCGGGCTGGCTATGTTTCTTGCACGCCACACAGCCTGCTCATAATCCGGTGCAATCTTGTTCTGCCCCACAATCAGATATACTTTTTTGTGGCCGTATATTGTGGCGGCCACCCTGTTGCCGGTGCCGTCTATATTGATTATTTCACCGGTTTCGGCAATGCCGTTTACAGAGGAAATATACACCTCTGTGGTGGCGGCCTTGTCGCGCAGTGCAGTCACAGACTCACCATTTACAGCCTTCCAGTGCCAGTAAACCAGGTTGTCTTTTTTCAGTTCTTCATACAGGCCCATTTCTTCCACTGTCATACTGCCGCCGATACCCACTGTTGTGCCTTTTATTTCACCCAGCAGATAGTCCTTTGCGGCTGCAGCTGTGTCAAAAACTGTTACCTTATAGCCTTTTTTCTCCAGATTGGTTTTTATTTTATCCATAGTCACACCTTGGCCTTTCTCCGTGCCCGCTTTTTCACTGTGTTTATCACAGCCCGGCAGGCCAGGAACAGTACGGCAAAGCGCAGCAGTATTTTACTGCACATTGCCAGGAAAAAGTTCAGCGGAAACATATTTATCATTGTACTTATTCTCGGGTCCAGCAGCCACAGGTCATTGGTGAACACCACCTTGTGGAACAGCGTCCAGAATGTGTCAAAGCCCAGGGTAAACGCCAGACCGAAAGCGATACACAGCACAATCCCGGTGTAAAGCGCTGTTCGGAATCCTTTTGAAAGGTTTTCCCGGAAAGAATTTCTGTCTTTTACAGCCAGATATACAAACCCGGCAGCAGATATGCAGAAGAACAGGCACATGGCAACCGCCGCATTGCGATACAGCGCCTTTACGTCCACCATATGTGTCTTTTCCCTTTCGTCAAAGGTTTCTGACATAATGCCGAACTCCCTGGCCTGCATATCCAGGTCATCACGTTTGTCATTCAGATAGTCCAGCAGCATTACTGTGGCTCTTTCCAGGTCCCGGGCGGACATGCCGGTGGCATGTTCTGTGCCGTTTTTTTCATACTGGTCTGTGTAAAAATCCAGTGTGTTCACCACTGTGAACACAGAAAACAGTATCAGAAAAAACATCAGCAGGATACTGCATAAATTGTACAGTAGTTTTTTCATTTTACCGCCGCCGTTATCAGAATGTCAGTGAGTCAAATTCAGCCTGGATTTCCTGCATCAGCTGTGGAATTTCCAGTCTCTGCGGGCAGGCGTTCATACAGTTGCCGCAGGCCACACAGTCCCCTGGTTTAACTTCCAGTTTTTCCATTTCCCTGCGGAAACCGAATTTGTTGCCGAACAGTTTCCAGTCGTTGTACATTGCAAAAATTGCAGGAATATCCAGCCCTACAGGGCAAGGCATACAGTATGCACATTTTGTGCAAGGCACAGTCTGGAATGCATTTATTTCTGCCATCACAGCATCAATTGTTTCCTTTGCCTTTTCGTCCATTGCAATCGGATTTTTTGCTGTGTTGATATTGTCCACCACGTGGTCAATACAGCTCATACCGGAAAGTGTCACCTTCACGCCCGGAATATTGAATACATAGCTCAGTGCCAGGGCACTGGCCTTGTTTTCGCCGTATGCAGCATCAATTTTTTCTATGGCTGCAGGCACACATCTGGAAAGGAAACCGCCGCGGATAGGTTCCATTACTATAATCGGCAGATTGCGTCTGTTGCAGATGTCTATCAGCTGCTGTGCGTCGCCGGTGGCCACGTCATAGTAGTTCAGCTGCAGCTGTACAAAATCCCAGTCTGTGTAATCCAGAATGCCTTCCAGCTGGTCTGCGGAATCGTGGAAAGAGAAGCCCAGGTTTCTGATTTTGCCGGCTTTTTTCTGTTCTGTCAGATATTCCACCACTTTCAGGTCTTTTGCTTTCTGCCAGCTGTCCCTGTTCATTGAATGGCACAGGTAATTGTCAAAATATTCCACCTGGCATTTTTCCAGCTGTCTGTTGAAAACAGTGGCGGTCATTTCCCGGTTTTCCAGTTTGAATACCGGCATTTTGCTTGCCAGCCAGAAGCTTTCTCTTGGGTATTTTTTCAGTGCGGCGCCTATAAACAGTTCGCTTTCCTCATTGTGATAGTTCCAGGCTGTGTCAAAATAGTTCACGCCGTTTTCATAGGCATAGTCCACCATTTTCTGGCCGTGTTCCCAGTCTATTTTGCCGTCCGGCAATGTGGGCAGGCGCATACAGCCAAAGCCCAGAGGGGAAGTGATTTTCTTTTCCATAATAACCTCCGTTTGTTACGTTTTCTTTTGTATATTATTTTAGCACAAACCGGTAAAAATGAAAATATGCTGTAGACATTATTGCAAATTGTGAAAATTTATTAAATTTATACACAGATGTATTGACATTATCGAATATCGATAATATACTGGAATTAAGATATAACGATATTCGATAATAACTTACAGAGGT
Source organism: Oscillospiraceae bacterium (assembly GCA_017400025.1). The sequence continues at coordinate 4,499 of JAFQAF010000084.1, read as the reverse complement.
CAATATGCCAAGAGAAAAATTTGTCACACTGACTGAACAGATGTTTTATATACTGCTTTGCCTGCAGGAAGAATGCTGCGGCACAGACATAATGGACCGGGTGCGAAAAATCACAGCCGGCCGCGTAAACGTGGGCCCGGGCACGCTGTACAACCTGCTGGAACAGTTCAGCGAAGAGGGTATAATCCGCCTGACAAAGACAGAGGGCAAAAAGCGCAGCTACATCATCACTGCCAAAGGGGCGGCACTGCTGGAAAAAGAGTATGCCCGCATACAGCAGCAGGCCAGGGACTATGAGGCACTGGTTAAAAAGTGACACAGCATGTTTTGAGATATATGAAAAGAGGGAAAGACAATGGCAAAGAGAAAATACCGCATTGATTTTTTCAGCCCCCGGGACACAGCGGGCATGGCACGCCGCTATGAAAAAATGGCGGCGACAGGCTGGCTGATAGAAAGCACAAAAGGCTTTTTTCACCGCTACAGAAAAATACAGCCACGGCAGATGAAATTTGAGATTGTGTACATAAATGCCGCATCGGACTATATTCCGGCAGATGCCAGACAGCTGTCTTTTTACGAAATATGCCGGGAAAGCGGCTGGCATCTGGCGGCAAAAAATGATAAAAAACATATTTTTTACAGTGAAAAAGCAGACAGTCTCCCCATAGAAACTGATGTTGTCACACAGGTGGAGAATATTTACAGGTCCCGCAGAGGCAAAGTAGCACAGCTGCCGGTGATGGCACTTGTTATGCTGCTTAATTTAAAGACAATTGCCGGGCTTTTCCGTGAAAATCCCCGGGGTGCCCTGGATATAGGGCTGCACTGGTTTATTGCAGGCACAGCGCTGTATATAGCTGCAGTCATTGCAGACTATGCAGACCGGAAACTGTGGTACAGCAAAGCCAGCCGAATCCGGCGTGAGGAAAACCGCTTTTACTCAAAAAACAGCAGCTGTATATTCCGGCTGTACACAGCGGCTTTCGGGCTTATGCTGTTTTCACTGCTCAATCAGTTTTCACCGGCATTTATATGTGTTGTGGCAGTGTCGGTACTGGCGGCATACCTTGTGTACCACTTTATGACAAAGCTGATAGGCCACGCCACCGGCAGTATAAAGGGAAACCGGCTGCCCACAGCCTGGCTGATGGTGGCAGTAATAATCATAGTATTGCTTTTGGGCATTGAACTGCTGGGCAGAATGGGCATCAGTATCTATGCCGCAGGGCAGATTTAAGACAACGCCCTATAAAATAAAGGAAAAGAGGGAGATATATGGCAGATACAAAACGCAGGTTTGAATACTTTGCATTTTATGATGTACAGGGCATGGCGGAACATTTTGAAAAAATGGCTGCAAAGGGCTGGATGATAGACAGCGTGGCCAGCGTGTTCCACCGCTACAGAAAAATACAGCCCCGGAAGCTGAAATTTGCTGTGGTGTATATGAATAAATTAAGCGATTTTGCCCGGCCTTCTGACCGGCACCGGGAATTTTATGCCGCCTGTGCCTCTGCAGGCTGGCAGCCGGTTATAAAGCAGGACAGTATGCAGATTTTTGCAAACACTGCTGAAGACCCTGCCCCCATAGAAACAGACCCGGTGGTACAGGTGGAGAATATCCATATTTCCGTGGGCAAAAAATTTTTCCTCTTAAGTATGGCGGCGGCACTGATATGGCTGTTCAACATAAGAGGCTACCGGAAAAGCTTTTATGCCTGGCCGGAAACATTTTTCACAGTTGGCCGCTATAACAGTATGAAAAACCGGCTGATGCTTGCGGTGATACTTGCCGCCCTTGCCGTTGACTATATCCTCTGGTATCTGAAAGCGGCAAAAACTGCAAGGGAAGAAAACAGGTTTTATTATAAAAAGACCGGTGTTGTTCTGCCGGCAGTAATTTACACTTCGCTGGCGGTTGTAATGTACAACAATGCCCAGAGAAACAATCTGCTGTTTTTCGCAGTTGTATTGTCCGGTGTAGCCGTGATTTCCGGCGTATATGTTTTTATGAAAATAGTCCTGGGCAGCGAAAAAGGCTCCGGCGGAGAAAACGAAGCCTTTGCGGCAGTGCTGGCGGCTGCGGCACTTGTCCTGTGGACAGCAGGCGCGGTGTACGGTCTTGAGCGGCTGGGTATTTCCACAGATGCAAAGGCATCCACTGCCATCCGCACAGAAACCTGGTATTCACATCCTGCATACAGCTATAAAAAATATGTGTATGCAGATGATATTCCGCTGAAGCTGGAGGATTTCACAGCTGTGGACTATTTCGGCTATTCCTATGAAGGGGATACCTATGCGGACAATCCTGTCATAGGTTTTTACACAGCCAGCCAGCAGGCAGACAGCCGCAGCGGAATGCCGGAGCTTTTTTACGATATTTACACCACAGACTCTGCCCACCTTTATGACAGCATTGTTCAGCGGCATCTTAAAATGAAAAACAGTGCCCCGGTGGAAAACAGCCTGTGGCAGGCAGAAAAGGTGTACAAAGCCACAGATAGCACAGCCTGGCTGCTGTGCTACCCCGGCAGAATCATATATCTGAACACCGGTGCAGATATAGAAGAAAAGGACATACCGGTGATAGAAGAAAAACTGTGCGACTTTGAGATATGAGATATATGCAGAGAATAAAGTAAAGGAGAAGAGCCGATGAAAAATACAAAAAAACAATGGAGAATTTTTTCTTTCTACGCCTATGATGATATGGTGGCGCGATTTGAAAAAATGGCGGCGGAAGGCTGGCGTCTTGTGAAAATCACAAATCAGTTTTTCCATTATGAAAAGGCAGAGCCTGCAAAGGTGAAATATGCAGTTACCTATTTTGCCCAGGCTTCTGATTTTGACCCGGAAATAACGGAAGAACAGCAGGATTTCAATGCTTTCTGTGCTGCCGCCGGCTGGCAGTATGTGGACGGCATAGCGCAGATGCAGATTTACTGCAATGAAAACGAAAACCCCGTGCCTATAGAAACAGACCCTGTGGTGCAGGTGAACACCATACACAGGGCAATGAAGAAAAACTTTGTTCCGTCCTATATTCTGATTATGGTGCTGTCTGTTTTTGTGGTGGTTACACAGCTGTCCAGAATAAAGGTAAACCCCATCAGCGCCCTTTCAGACAGCAGCACACTGTTTGCCTCCTCAATGTACATACTGATGGCTGTAATGGCAGTCACAGACCTGTACAAATATTTCACCTGGCATAAAAAGGCGGAAAAACTGGCACAGGAGGGCCGGTGGCTTGCTTCTGCAAAATCCACCCACCCCCTGCAGTTTGTTATTCTGGCCATAGTGCTGTCCCGGGCGGTGATATATTTCACAGCGGAATTCACAGACTACAGACCGGTTTTCCTTGTGGCTGTTTTTGCTGTGGTGGGCAGTACATCCTTTATCGCAATCGGCATAAAGGAACTGCTGAAAAAGCTGAAAGTGCCCCGCCACGCCAATATGATACTCACGTTTACGGTGCCGGTGGTTTATACCTTTGTTGTGATTGGATGTTTGGTGGGATATATTATCAGAAATGATGTTTCAATCACCACGGGAGATTCACAGCCGGTGGATACCTATATGTGGATGGATATTGAATGGGATGTATATGCAGACAACCTGCCCCTTACAGTGGAAAACCTGCTGCCGCGGGAAGAAATAAACTACAGTGAATACTCATACCGCCTGCAGGAAAACAAGTCCCTTTTCCTTTCAGAATACACAGCAAGGCAGAACACCCGCGCCGTCTAAAACGGCCCTGCGCCGGAAATGGAATATACCATTGTGAAAATCCATACAGACTTCCTTTACGATATGTGCTTTTACAATATGTACAGCGATATGCACCTGCCATACGGGGACAAGGTGGAGCCGTATTACCAGAGCCAGCTGGAAGAAATCCCTGCCGCTGACTGGCAGGCAGAAAAGGCATACAGAATTGTGCACGAAGGGCAGTATCTCAACCGCTGGCTGATTGCCTATGAAGACAGGCTGGTGGAACTGCGCACAGATTTTGATATGTCTCCACAGCAGATTAATACAGCCGCCCTGCGGTTTAAAAGCTTCTGATTTTACAGAACAAAGGTGATTTTATGAAAAATACAAAAAAAGAATTCATTTTTTACCCGTATTATGACTCCCAGGGCCACGCCCGCCATTTTGAAGAGATGGAGGCCGCCGGCTGGCAGCTTCAGAATCCGGGAAACAGCAGAATGTGTTTTACATACCGCAGTGTGCAGCCTGCACAGGTCAGCTATGCTGTCACCTACTTTGCAGATGCTTCAGTTTACGATTCTTCCCTTGACTGGGACCGGCAGCAGTTTGTAGATATGTGCCGGGCCGCCGGCTGGCAGAGGGTTGGCGGCCTGAACAAAATGCAGATTTTCCGCAACGAAAACCCGGATGCCACCCCGCTGGAGACAGACCCGGTGCTGACAGTGGAGGTAATCCACGATTCCATGAAAAACAGCATGATACTTTCCGGTATTGCCATGCTG
>JAFQAF010000083.1 GCA_017400025.1 Oscillospiraceae bacterium | reverse complement strand
TGAAGAAAGCACAGACAGATATATTGAAAAATATATTGTTCCTCAAATGGAAAAAACGTCAGAGGAACTGTATACAATAAGCTCTTCAGCTGAAGTTTACCGCACAAAAAATGATACAAATAAGGAAAATAACATTGTTTCACAGCCGGTACAGAATGAAATACGTACAGAGATATCTTTAAATTCATATGAAGTTGAAGAAGAGCGCGAAGACAATGTTGAGGTTATCGGAGAAGTATTCTCTACATATATTCTCTGCAGAACCGATGAAGAACTTATTGTTATCGACAAACATGCAGCTCACGAAAGGCTTCTTTATGAAAGGCTGAAAAAGAATACAAAACGGTCCAAACAGATGCTGCTTGTGCCAGCCACAGTAAAACTTTCCGCCAGTGAAAAAGCTGCTGTTATTGAAGATATTGCCTTGCTGGAAGAACAGGGTTTTGAAATCGATGATTTCGGCACACAGGGAGTTATTGTGCGTGCTATTCCGATGTATATCACCAGTGAAGACCCTGCGCAGCTTGTAAGCGAAAGTGCTTATAACCTGGCAAACGGAAACAAAGCTGAAATCAGTGAAAAACTGGACTGGATATTCCATTCTGTAGCATGCAGAAGCGCTATCAAAGCGGGGGATAAGGCGGAGATTACACGGCTTACACAGCTTGTAAAAGATATAAGAGCAGAAAGAATACCCCTTTACTGCCCTCATGGCAGACCGGTGATTATTTCTATAACAAAGAAGGAGCTTGAGAAACAGTTTGGCAGATAAAAAGAAAGTTATAATTGTTTGCGGACCTACTGCAAGCGGAAAAACAGGCCTGGCCATACATATTGCACAGAATTTCAACGGTGAAATAATATCAGCTGATTCCATGCAGATATACCGCGGCCTTGACATCGGCACAGCTAAAGCTACACCGGAAGAACAGGCTGCAGTAAAACATCACCTTGTGGATATTATGGACCCGGACAGCCCTTACAATGTACAGATGTTCTGTGAAATGGCATCACAGGCCATTGAAGATATCACCCAAAGAGGTAAAATACCTGTGATTGCCGGCGGTACAGGCCTTTATATTGAAAGCCTTATCAACGGTATAAAATTTTCAGAACAGGAAGATAACACTGCAATAAAAGCAGAACTTAAAAGAGAACTTGAAATGCACGGCCCTGCCCATATGTATAACATACTCCGGGATATTGACCCGGAATATGCTGCTACTGTTCACCCCAACAACACTGTAAGGGTGCTGAGGGCTATAGAGATATACAGACTTACCGGGAAAAGTATGTCCCGGCAGATTGCTGATTCCAGACCGGATGAATTGCCCTACGATTGTCTGCTTTTAGGTCTTAAGACAGAGGACCGTGAAGTTCTTTACAAAAACATAAACCTGCGCGTGGATATTATGGTGCAGCAGGGTGTACTGGATGAGGCAAAATATGTCTTTGAAAACAGAGACAGGTTCAAAACCTGTGTAAGTGCAATTGGCTATAAAGAATTTTTTCCTTATTTTTCCGGCGAAAAATCTCTTGAAGAATGTACAGAGAAATTGAAACAGGCATCAAGAAATTACGCCAAAAGGCAGCTTACATGGTTTAACAGAATGAATAACATCAACTGGCTTTATACCGATAAGGAAGATTACAGACATAAGGCTGTTGAAATTACAAATAATTTTTTAGGTAAATAATTTTATGGAAAATGACGTTTATCGTGCCAGACCCAAAAAGAGGAAAAAAGGCTGGATACCTTTTGTTGTGCTGGTATTTATATATGTATTCCGGCAGGCATATCTTATAAACGCAAACAGCGTTGATACAGTAAAAGCTGCAGAAGGATATATAAACAACAGCATAATTTCCCAGGGCATAATCTGCAGGGAAGAAACAGTGCTTTCTTTTTCGGGAAACGGGGCAATAGACTATCTGGCCGAAAATGGCGAAAGGGTGTCAAAAGGGTACGCGCTGGCAAATATATATCCTTCAGTGGAAGACATAGAAAAAATTAAACTTCTGCGCAACAGGCAGGCCTTGCTCCGGGATATAAACCGGGCAGATGAATATATAAACAATACTACGCTGGATATGTCTGTTACTAGAAAACAGCTCACACAGCAGCTGGCAGACCTTTCAGAAATATCATATGGCAATGATTACAGCACTGTTGACAGTAAGCTTGCAGACCTTACACTCAGTCTTAACAAAGTGGGGGTGGCAACCGGCAGAATCAAAGACTTTTCCCAGGCCAGAAAGCAGATTGAAAGTGAAATTTATGCAGTGAAAAGTACAATAAACCGGCCTCTGAACAATCTTTATTCTTCATATACCGGATACTTCCTCCATAATCCCGATGGTTATGAAAATATTGCAACAACAGATAATTTCCTGAACTTTAATTACAGTCAGGGAAATGATATTATCAGCGGTGCTGCAGCCTTTTCTGCTCCACGGAACTCATATGGTAAAATCATTACAGATTATAAATGGAGCATCTGCACATATGTGGACAGTTCAATGGCAGAGCGTATCAAACCAGGTGCTGCGTTAAGCGTATCAATAAATGTGGGAGATAATGAATATTATAAGGCTACAGTAAAAAATGTAGTGGACAAAGGCGATAAAACTCTTGTTGTTCTTCAATGCTCAAATATGAATGATGCTGCAGCAAAAACAAGGGTTACAGACTGTGAAATACTGTTCAGACAGTATACCGGAATTAAAATTCCTAAATCTGCCATTCATTTTGAAGGTGAACAGATGGGCGTTTTTGTTAACTTTTCAAACCTCGTTCAGTTCAAAAAGATTTCACCTGTTTATGAAGATGAAAACTATGTGATTGTTCCTGCTACTCAGAGTGCGGACAATCAGGTTAAAATGCATGATTCTATTATAGTGAAAGGAAGGAATCTATACGATGGAAAATATTTATAGTTATGTTGCTGAAAATGTAAAAAGAGTTCAGGATGACATCAATGAAGCCTGTATAAAGTATGGCCGCAAGCCGGAAGATGTTATCCTTATGGGTGTTTCCAAAACACAGCCTGTAGAAAAACTTGTGCAGGCACATAAAGCCGGTATCACTGTATTCGGTGAAAACAGAGTTCAGGAACTTGTGCAGAAATCAGATTTTTTCAAAGAATATAATGTTCCATGCCATATTATAGGTACTCTGCAGACAAACAAGGTTAAATACCTGCCGCCTCTTACAGATACAATCCAGAGTGTGGACAGCCTTAAGCTGGCAAAAGAAATAGAAAAACAGTATGGGAAAGCAGGTAAAAAAGCGAATATCTGTCTTGAAGTAAACATAGGAAATGAAGACAGTAAAAGCGGTATTCCCTATGAACAGACAATGGAGCTGATTTACCAGCTGTCTGAATTCAAAAACCTTACAGTAAAAGGTCTTATGTGTATACCTCCTATAGATAATACGGAAGAAGTGCGCAGATATTTTGCTAAAATGCACAAATTATTTGTTGACATATCAGATAAAAAATTAGATAATATTAATATGTCAATATTGTCTATGGGTATGTCCGGCGACTACAGATGGGCAATTGCAGAAGGCAGTACACTTGTAAGAGTTGGTACTGCACTTTTCGGAGAAAGAAATTATAACATAACCAAATAAAGGAGATTGCTATGGGCGTTTTTGATAAAATTAAAGGTGCTTTCGGTATCGATGAAGAAGAATACGAAGAAGATGAACTGATGGAAGAAGAGGAAGAAGAAACTCCGGTTGTGGAAAAAACTTTCAAAGCTGATTTCACACAGAATACAGTTGCTGCTGCACCTAAAAAGGAAAGAAATGTTGCTATCACATCTCTGCCACAGCTTCAGGTAGTTCTTGTAAAACCTGAACGCTTTGAAGATGCAAGTGACATTGCAGACAGCCTCAACGCAAAAAAGACCGTTGTGCTTAACCTTGAATCCTGCAACAAAGAAATTGCAAGAAGACTTGTTGACTTCCTTTCAGGCGTTGCATATGCAAACCAGGGCAATGTAAAGAAGGTTGCAAATTCCACATTCCTTATCACACCATACAATGTTGATATTTCCGGTATCGGTCTCATGGAAGATATGGGTGCTCAGGGAGAGCTGTACTAATTGAGAGGTTTTATTCCGCCGCAGAATGCAGAAGAGACTGTATTCTGCAAAAAAGCATATTCTCTTTGTGAAAAAACATACAGAACAGGGATTAAAACATTCTCTTCATTTCTTGATTTAAGGCAGAAAGAACTTTTTATATCCCAGTTCAATAAATTTTCAGATATAAATATTGATTTTTACCGGGGCTTCAGCGGTGATACAGAAAGATGTATAGCATGTGTGTATAACCGGTGGGATGAAGTAACTCCACATGACTACCCGATTACGGTACTGCATTCAAAAATTCATGGTGAAGACAGTCTTACACACCGTGATTTTCTTGGTGCAATAATGAATCTTATGCTTAAAAGAGAATATATCGGTGATATTATCGTAGAAGATAACCAATGCTATATTGTATGCCATAATAATATGGCAGATGTTATTTCGGGTGAACTGAAAAAAGTAAAACGAAGTTTTGTCGATTTTTCAGAGCACTTCCTGCCACTGGAATATAAAAGAAAAGCTGCACAGATAAAAAGTGTTACAGTTGCTTCAATGCGCCTGGATGCTGTGGTAAGCGCTGTGCTGAATGCCAGCAGAAGTGAGGCTTCTTCACTTGTAAAGCAGGGTATGGTTTCTGTAAATCATCTTGAGATGAAACATCCGGATTTTGAAATTATTGACGGTGATGTTTTAAGCATCAGAAAATATGGCAAATATAAACTGAACTTTGATGGTGCCAAAAGCCGCAAAGACAGATTTTTCATTACTTATACAAAATATTAGGAGGCATAAAATGTTTACACCTGATGAAATCCGCCAGATTACTTTTGAAAAGGTAATGCGTGGTTATAGACCGGAGGATGTAGAATCCTTTATGGAAAAAATTGCAGATGAGTTTGAAGCTCTTGAAAACGAAAAAAGAGACCTTGAAGAAAAGCTTTTCCTTCTTGCGGAAAAAGTTGAACAGTATAAATCTGAAGAAGAAAGCATCAAAATCACTCTTATAAATGCACAGCGCCTTGGTGAAAGCATAGTTTCCGATGCACGCCTTAAAGCTGACAATGTTATCAGAGAGGCTACTATAAAGAAAAATGATATTATTTCTTCTGCATATTCAGAAATCGAGGGAACAGAAGAAACACTGAACAGACTGAGAAAAGAAGTAAGTGATTTCAAACGCAATGTTCTCAGCCTCTATAAATCACACATAGAATCTCTCAGTGGCCTTCCGGAAGAGAAAACAGAAGAAAAAGCTGAAGAAACTGCCGTTGAAGCTGTAACTGAAGAAGCAGAAACAAAAGAAATGGAAATGGAAATTGTAGCTGAAGAAACAGCAATGCCTGAAGAAGTAAGCGAAAAATTCAGAAATGTTTCCTCACTTTTTGAAGAAGAATAAATAAAGATAAAGATTAGTACTGTCAGTGCTAATCTTTATTAATATTTTTACAGGAGCATTATATTGATATCTACTTTTATAATTACTGCAGCACTTATAATAATTGACCAGTTCAGCAAATATCTTGCAAGCACTTATCTTATGGGAAATGCACCGGTTACAGTTATTCCTGGTTTTATAGGTCTGCGATACATAGAGAACACAGGTGCAGCCTTCAGTATGCTCAGCAACAGCACAGGTTTTCTCATTGTTGTGACTGCTGTTGCACTTATGGTAATGGCTTATTTTATATTTATAAAAAAATATGGAGAACCATTTGAAAGAGCGTGCTTTATACTTATATTCGCCGGCGGAATAGGAAATCTCATAGACAGGATAATGAATGGATTTGTAGTGGATTATTTTGAATTTCTGTTTATGGATTTTGCTGTTTTCAATGTGGCTGATATTTATGTATGTACAGGTATTGGTTTGTACACAGTGTATGTACTGTACACAGAATGTTTCAGAAAAAAAGGTTGACGGCCAATGGAAAACATTATTTTAAACGTAACAGATGAAGATGTGGGAAAAAGGCTGGATGCCTTTGTTTCACGGCGTACCGATTATTCAAGAAACTCCGTCCACATTCTTCTTGACAACGGAGATATTACTGTAACCGGTAAAGCAGTCAGCAAAAGTTATAAACTCAGACTGAATGACACTATAACAATTGCGGTACACCCTCCGAAAGAAACACGGATATTACGGGAAAATATACCGTTGGACATATATTATGAAGACGATTGTCTGCTTGTTGTAAACAAACCAAAAGGAATGGTTGTTCATCCTGCAAACGGAAATGAAAGCGGAACGCTTGTAAATGCCCTTATGTATCACTGCAAGGACAGTTTATCAGGTATAAACGGAGAAATCCGCCCGGGTATTGTGCACAGGATTGACAAAGATACATCCGGTCTGCTTGTTGTTGCAAAAAATGACATGGCACATGAGCATCTTGCACGGCAGTTCAAAGAACATTCAATTACACGTGTATACAATGCTATAGTATACGGCAATGTGAAAAATGATGAAGGGGATATAGATGCCCCGATTGGAAGACATAAAACAGACCGCAAAAAATTCTGTGTAACCCCGGTAAATTCAAAAAATGCCTTTACGCACTATAAGGTACTTGAAAAGCTGAATGGCTTTACACTTATAGAGGCAAGACTTAAAACCGGCAGAACCCATCAGATAAGAGTACATATGCAGAGCATAGGACACCCCCTGGCAGGTGACCCTGTATATGGGCCTAAAAATGTAATTACAGAACTGTCCGGCCAGGCATTGCATGCAGGTGTAATAGGCTTTATTCACCCTGCAAAAAATGAATATATGGAGTTTGCATCTCCGTGGTGTGAACAGTTTCAGAAATTTTACAACAAAACAAAGATTAAATAAAAATGAGAAAAAAAATTAGTGATATACTTGTAATCACAGACCTGGACAATACCCTGCTTACTGCAAAGGAAGGTATACCTGATTACAATATTGAGATGATAAATAAATTTCAGCGGCTAGGTGGCAGATTTACAGTGGCTACCGGGCGCAGTGTGGAATCTGTAAGCAGATATCTGGGGCAGATTTCCTTCAATGCACCGGCTATTACTTACAATGGCGGTGTAATTTATGATTACCGGAGCGGAAATATACTTTACCGCGCTGTACTGCCGGAACGGGCAAAAGAAATACTGAATACAATTTTATCCAGATTTCCTGATGTAGGCTGCGAAATTATGTGTGATAATTTCAGAACTTACCTCGTAAGGGAAAATGATTATACCTACTGGCATATAGTTGATGAAAAGTTAAGCTATATTGACACTGAAATTGACTGTATATCAAACAACTGGATAAAAGTTCTCTTTGCGGATGAAAACAGCAGACTTCTGGAGATGAAAAAATTCTGCGAAGAAAACATTCATTGTGATGAAATTGAATTCGTGATGACAAACAGCATTTATTTTGAAATGATGCCAAAAAATATAACAAAAGGCAAGGCATTAAAAGTCCTTTGTGACTTGACTGATATAGAAATTTCTAATACAATTGCAGTAGGGGATTACTATAATGATGTGGAAATTCTGCAGAATGCAGGTCTCAGCGTCTGTGTAGACAACGCCCCTGACGAAATCAAGGAATTATGCCATATAACTGTACCGGCATGTAGGGATAGCGGTGTAGGGCATTTATTGGCACAAATAATAAATTCATATACTTAAGGAGGATACTATGGACGCAAAACTCAAACTTGCACTTGAAAAACAGGCGGTTGAAATCAGAAAAGATATCGTAACTGCTGTTCACAGTGCAAAAAGCGGACACCCAGGTGGTTCTCTGTCTCTGACAGATACACTGACTTATCTCTATTTCTACAAAATGAATGTAGACCCTAAAATCCCTCAGGACCCGGACAGAGACAGATTTGTTCTTTCCAAAGGTCACACTGCACCGGGCCTTTACTCAACTCTGGCTGAAAAAGGCTTCTTCCCAAAAGAAGAACTGCTGAAACTGCGTAAAACAGGCGCTCTTCTGCAGGGCCACCCTGATATGAAACATATTCCTGGCGTTGACATGACAACAGGTTCACTTGGTCAGGGTATTTCTACTGCTGTTGGTATGGCTCTTGGCGGCAAACTTGCAGGCAAAGGCTATACAGTATATGCCGCACTGGGCGACGGTGAAATCCAGGAAGGTCAGGTTTGGGAAGCCGCTATGGCTGCAGCACACTACAAACTGGACAACCTTGTTGCTATCGTAGACAACAACGGCCTTCAGATTGACGGTAATGTTGCTGATGTTATGTCCGTATACCCAATCACAGATAAATTTGCTGCTTTCGGCTGGAATGTTGTAACAGCAGATGCTCATGATTTCGACAGCCTGCACGAAGCATTTGAAAAAACAAACGAAAAGAATGGTAAACCTTGGGTTATCGTTCAGAAATCCACAAAAGGTAAAGGTGTTTCCTTCATGGAAGACAAAGCTTCCTGGCATGGCACAGCACCTAATGACGAACAGTATGCACAGGCAATGGCAGATCTGGACGCAATAGCAAAAGAATTGGAGGCTAAGTAATATGTCAGACGTAAAAATCGCAACAAGAGAAAGTTATGGCAACGCTTTGGCCGAACTTGGTAAGGTAAACCCTGATGTTGTAGTATTCGATGCAGACCTTGCAGGTGCTACAAAAACAGGTGTATTTAAAAAAGCATTCCCGGATAGACACTTTGACTGCGGTATTGCTGAATCCAATATGGTTGGTATTGCAGCAGGTATTGCTACTACAGGCAAAATCCCATTTGTTTCTTCTTTTGCTATGTTTGTTGCAGGCAGAGCTTTTGAACAGGTAAGAAACAGCGTTGGTTATCCTCATCTCAACGTTAAAATCGGTGCAACACATGCCGGTATTTCTGTAGGTGAAGACGGTGCCACACACCAGTGTAATGAAGATATCGCTCTGATGAGAAGCATTCCAGGTATGGTTGTTATCAATCCATGTGACGATATCGAAGCTAAACAGGCTGTATTTGCAGCTGCTGAATATGTAGGTCCTGTATATCTGCGTTTTGGCCGTCTGGCTGTTCCTGTAGTTAACAAAGAAGACTACAAATTTGAAATCGGTAAAGGTGTTACACTTAAAGAAGGTAACAAAGTTACTCTGATTGCTACAGGCCTTATGGTTGCAAGAGCACTTGATGCAGCAAAAGAACTGGAAGAAAAAGACATCAGCACAAGAGTAATCAACATCCACACAATCAAACCAATCGATAAAGAAATCATAATCAAAGCTGCAAAAGAAACAGACTTTATTGTAACATGTGAAGAACACAGTGTTATCGGCGGTCTTTACAGCGCAGTTACAGAAGTAACAAGCCTGGAAGCACCATGTAAAGTTGTTCCTGTTGCTGTTATGGATACATTCGGCAAATCCGGCCCGGCTGCTGAACTGCTTGAAGTATTTAACCTCAACAAAGAAACAATCGTTGCAAAAGTTCTTGAAAACATCTGATTATTTTAGAATTACAGCAGATACAGTTTGTATCTGCTGTTTTTTTATTGTATAATGTTTGTATGTAAGTCACTGAAAGATTTTTATACCGGTGTTAGAATTATAAAAAAATATAAAGGAGAAATCCTGTGTTTAAAATTATAAGAAAAAAACAATTGAACGAATCTACATTTTCTATAACAGTCCACGCTCCTCTGGTTTCACAGAATATAAAACCGGGGCAGTTTGTGATGATTATGACTGACGAAAACAGTGAAAGAATACCACTTACAATATCTGACTTTGACAGGGAAGAAGGCAGTGTAACTGTGGTTTTCCAGGCTATAGGTGCCTCTACAATAAAATTAAGCACTAAAAATGAAGGCGAAGAACTTGCGCATTTTGCAGGTCCTCTCGGTGCGGCCACAGAACTGGAAAATATCACAAATGCCTGTGTTATAGGCGGTGGTGTAGGCTGTGCTATTGCACTTCCTCAGGCTAAATGGCTGAAAAATCACGGTGCAGAAGTTGAGCTTATTGCAGGTTTCCGCTCAAAGGATATCGTTATTCTTGAAGAAGAAATGAAATCTGCCTCTGATAAATGTATTATTTGTACTGATGACGGCAGCTATGGTGTAAAAGGTTTTGTTACAAACGTGCTCAGGGACAATATTGAAAATGGCAAAAAGTACGACTGTGTTATTGCCATAGGTCCTGTACCGATGATGAAGGCTGTGGCCGATATCACAAAGGAATATGGCATTAAAACAATTGTTAGCCTGAACCCCATTATGATAGACGGCACCGGAATGTGTGGCGGCTGCAGGGTGACAGTTGATGGAAAAGTAAAGTTTGCCTGTGTTGACGGCCCGGATTTTGACGGACATAAAGTTGATTTCAATGAGCTTATGATAAGAAACAGTATGTATAAAAAGCAGGAAGAAAAGGCAAAAGAGCATGCCTGCAGATTGTTTGGAGGTAAATAAAATGTATAATAAACAGGAATACAAAACTCCAATGCCGCATCAGGAGCCCAGCGTAAGAAATAAAAACTTTTCTGAAGTAAGTCTTGGTTATACAATGGAGGATGCAATAAACGAAGCAAACCGCTGCATCAACTGCAAAACAAAACCTTGTATGAATGGCTGTCCTGTAAATGTGGATATTCCGGATTTTATTGCATACATCAAAGACGGTGATATCGAAGCTGCATACAGAAAAATCAAGGAAAAGAATTTCCTGCCTGCAATTTGTGGCCGTGTATGCCCGCAGGAAAATCAGTGTGAAAAACTGTGTGTAAGAGGTATCAAAGGTGAAAGCGTAGGCATAGGTCGTCTTGAAAGATTCTGTGCAGACTGGGCGAGAGAAAACGGCATAGAAACCGAAAAGCCGGCTGATAAAAAAATAGGAAAAAAAGTGGCTGTGATAGGTGCAGGCCCTGCAGGACTTACATGTGCAGGTGTACTTGCAGAAGCAGGAGCTGAAGTAGAGATTTTTGAATCCCTCAACAAAGCCGGTGGTGTACTCAGCTACGGTATACCGGAATTCCGTCTGCCAAAATCTATCGTTAAGTATGAAGCTGACAATCTGCTGAAACTTGGTGTAAAAATTCATACAGACGTTATCGTGGGCCGCACAGTAACAATACCGCAGCTGGAAGATATGGGATTTTCTGCATTTTTCATCGGAAGCGGTGCGGGCTTGCCATCTTTTATGGGAATAGAAGGCGAAGGCCTGGCAGGTGTATTTTCTGCCAATGAATTCCTTACACGTGCAAATCTTATGGAATGTTACAAAGATGAGAAAGATACTCCATCACCACAGCTTGAAAAAGTAGTTGTTGTAGGCGGCGGCAACGTTGCAATGGATGCTGCACGTGTGGCAAAAAGAATGGGCAGTGATGTAAGTATTGTTTACCGCAGGGGCATTGAACAGATGCCGGCAAGAAAAGAGGAAATTCATCATGCACAGGAAGAAGGCATACATTTCCTTACACTGAATAATCCGGTAAAAATAATCGGCGATGAAAAAGGCTTTGTAAAACAGGTTCAGTGTGTGAAAATGGAACTTACTGAACCGGATGCATCCGGCAGACGTGGCGTGCGAACCGTGGATGGCAGTGAATTCCTTATGGAAGCAGATGGCGTTATTATGGCTATAGGTACAAGCCCTAATCCACTGCTCAAATCATCAATAAAAGATATTGAAGTAACAAAGCACGGTGGCTTTGCAGTTGATGAAAATATGAGAACATCAGTTCACAATATCTGGGCCGGCGGTGATGCTGTTACCGGTTCAGCTACAGTAATAGAGGCCATGGGTGCAGGCCAGAAAGCTGCAAAATCCATTCTTGAGTATCTCAGTAAATAAATTTTTCCCGGGACGAATAATCCCGGGAATTTATATATATATTTTTACTACGGAGGTGGTAAAAATCTGGCAGTTAGAAAATCCTGAAGGAAATAACAAAAGTGTTATATCTGATTATAGAAAAATCCTGAAAAAAGCGAAAAAAGGCGACAGCAACAGCTATATGCTGGTTCAGGTATTTTTCTCTGCTGTAATAATTCTGGTTTCCTTTATGCTGAAAAATGAAAGCAGGGAATTATTTTCTTATGCAAAAGAAAATTATCAGCAGTTTTTTGAAACTGAAAATTACAAAGAAAGCACGTTTTCATATGAATTCTTTATAGAGAGCACAGAAAAAGAAATCAGAGAAAGATTTAATCAGCTGGCAGCAGTATTCAATAGCAAAGGGAAAGCCGATATTATCCCTGCAAATGCCAGTACAGAAAAATATTATATGGAAAAGAAAGGTACAGCACCTGCAGCCGGTTATATTTCATCACCATATGGAGTAAGGAAGAACCCTTTTAACCCAAAAGAAAAGGAATTTCATACAGGTCTAGATATTGCAGCTCCAAAAGGCACTTTTATAAAAGCAGCTTTCAGTGGAACAGTAAAAGCAGCCGGTTATTCAGCTGTTGCCGGTAATTACATACGAATAGAATCCGATAATAAAATCGAAACACTTTATGCCCACAATCAGTTTCTTTTGGTAAAAGTAAACGATACTGTGGTAGCCGGGCAGGTGATAGCAACAATGGGGGAAACCGGTATGGCAACAGGACCCCACGTACATTTTGAATTTTTGTCAGACGGCGTGAGATACAATCCTATATACGCTATTGAATTATGAAATCTATATTTGTATTTTTAATATTGGTTTTTACTGGCCTGTCTTTTGACAGGCTTAATATTTTTAAATACTGCATTGCTGCAAGTGTTCTGCATGAATGCGGACATATAGCTGCATACAGGTTTGCCACAGGAACAATGCCTGAAATAAAAATATCTGTATTCGGATTCAGGATGAAAAACAATGTTTCATTAAATAAAAAGTATTCACTTATTCTTTTTTCGGGGCCGCTGGCAAACCTTACAGCAGCGATTATCTCCCGGATTATAAATCTGTTTTCTTTTCATATTCATTTATATATTTTCTCAATTGTCAATTCAGTTTTATTCGTTTTTAATATACTTCCGGTGTTTTTTCTTGACGGCGGGCAGATTTTATATGCTGAATCTGCATTTTACAGGAAAAATTACAGGATTATAAGTATGTTTTCAGTTTTATTTATAGCTGTAATGGCGTTTAGCTTTACAGATAATATTGCCAGCCTTATGCTTTTTATAATGTATTTTACCTTTAATATTTTAAATGATGTTTGAAAAAGTATGCGGTATATGATATATTATTTATATTAAAAACTTGGAGGCTCTGATGATAGATAACAAGCTGAAATCAATTTTACTGTCTGTTCAGAAACCGGCCAGATATACCGGTGGCGAACCAGGCTGTATTATGAAAAATAAAGAAGATATAGATGTACATTTTGCATTCTGTTTCCCAGACACATATGAAGTAGGCATGTCACATCTTGGCATGAAAATACTTTACGATGCTATGAACAAGCAGGACAATATATGGTGTGAACGCTGCTTTGCACCTTGGACAGATATGCACCGGAAAATGAAAGAAAACAATATCCCTCTCTATACTCTGGAAAGCAAAACACCATTGAGAGAAGTGGATATTATAGGTTTTACACTGCAGTATGAGCTGTCCTATACAAATATTCTGCAGGTTCTTGACTTATCCGGTATTCCGTTTATGGCAAAGGACAGAGATGAAACCTGGCCTCTGATTATAGCAGGCGGTCCTTGTACCTGCAATGCTGAACCTGTTGCAGATTTCTTTGATATTATGGCCCTTGGCGAAGGGGAATACATGAATATTGAAATATGCAATGTTTATGCCGACTGCAAGAAAAAAGGCCTTTCAAAACTGGAAACACTGAAGGCACTTTCAAAAGTTGAAGGTGTATATGTACCTTCATTCTATGATATTGATTATAAAGAAGACGGTACAATTAAAAGCGTTACACCTCTTTATGATGCACCAATTCCTTGCAACAAAGCAGTTGTGAGAGATTTTGCAACCCATCCGTTCCCTACAGATACAGTTGTACCTATGGTTACAGCCATACATAACCGTGCAATGGTAGAAGTGCTTCGTGGCTGTATCCGTGGCTGCCGTTTCTGCCAGGCCGGCTTTATATACCGCCCGTTCAGGGAACGTGACGTTGATATGCTGAACAAAGGTGCATATGAACTGTGTAAAAACACCGGCTATGAAGAAGTTTCACTTACTTCTCTGTCCACCAGTGACCATTCCCAGCTGGAAAAACTGCTGGACGATATGGAACCATGGACACAGGAACAGAAGGTGAATATTGCTCTGCCTTCTCTGCGTGTGGACAATTTCAGTGAATCCCTTATCGAAAAAACTACAAAAATCCGTAAATCCGGCCTTACATTTGCGCCTGAAGCAGGTACACAGCGCCTGCGCGACATTATCAATAAAAATGTTACTGAAGAAGAAATTGAAAAGACTGCAAAAATCGCTTTTGCCGGCGGATATACACATGTAAAACTTTACTTTATGATGGGCCTTCCGGGTGAAACTATGGAAGACATCAAAGGTATTATTGATACTGCACAGAAAATTATAGATATTTTCTGGTCTATGCCAAACAGACCTAAGGGAAAACCGGAAGTTTCAATTTCTGTGGCTACATTTATTCCTAAACCTTTCACACCGTTCCAGTTCTTCGGTCAGAATGACAGTCAGCTTATCAAGGAAAAACAGGCTTATCTGCTGGAATGTGCAAAAGTAAACAAACGTATCAAAGTAAGCTACAATGACCCACAGACAAGCATTATAGAGGCTGTACTGGCCCGTGGTGACCGCAGACTCTCACAGGCTATTATAGATGCATACAATGGCGGCGCTATGTTTGACAGCTGGTACGAATGCTTTAAATTTGATGTATGGATGGATGCTTTCAACAGGAATAATGTCAATCCGGAATTCTATGCAAACCGTTTCCGCCCATATGATGAAATCAATCCTTGGGACCATATCAACTATGGTGTAAGCAAAAAATTCCTTATAGAGGACTATGAACGTTCACTTAAGGCTATCACATCACAGCCTTGCAACAAGCAGTGCTATGCCTGCGGTGCAAACAAACTTTTAGGGAGGGCTTGTTTTGAATACAATAAGAATTAAATTTCAGAAAGTAGGCCTTGCAATTTACTTTTCACATCTTGACCTGCAGAAGGTTATGCAGCGTGCACTGAAAAAATCCGGTCTGCCGGTATGGTATTCCAAAGGTTTCAACCCTCATATTTATATGACTTTCACTTTGCCGCTGTCTCTTGGTCACGAAAGCCTGTGTGAAAGTTTTGACTTCCGCCTCAATGAAGAAATGAGTGAGGCTGATATTATGAAAGCTATGGAAGGCACTCTGCCACAGGGAATAATCGTTACCGCTGCCGGTGCACCTGATTACGATGCATCAGAAATAAAATATGCTTTGTACAAAATCACTCTTCACGGGGATATGGACAAGCTTCAGGCTGCAGCAGATTTCTATGAGAATTCTGACAAAATCACTGTTATCAAGCAGAGCAAGAAAAAAACAACTGAAGTTGACCTTAAAGCTGAGATAAAAGACTTTAAAGTAACTGAATCAGGGGATAATACCCTTACTTTTACCGCACTTTATCCTGCAGGTACAACTTATAACCTCAATCCTGCACTGTTGCTTGAAGTATTCCGGAGTGAATTCGGCATAGATGCAAACGCTGCTGATGTTCTGCGCATGAACCTTCTGAATGAAAAATTTGAGGTTTTACAGTAATTTACATTTTTGTAAAAATTACATAAAAAAGTGCTTGCATTTATGTAAGTAATGTGGTATTATATTTAAGCGTTAGTATCTGTAGTGCCATCTACAGGGTTAATGTATATCATTAAGCGGGCAGTCCTCTGTCGATACATCAGGTATCGGGTATGAATGTCTGATAAAAAAATGGAGGATAATTAAAATGGACGCAATCAAATTGATGACAGAAGGCATGCTTAAAGCCGACAAACCAGAAGTAAACATTGGTGACACAGTTAAAGTTCACGTAAGAATCAAAGAAGGCGAAAAAGAAAGAATTCAGATTTTTGAAGGTATCGTTATCGCTAAGAAACACGGTGGTGTTTCTGAAACATTCACAGTAAGAAAAACAGCTTACGGTGTAGGTGTTGAAAGAGTATTCCCAATCAACTCACCATTCGTTGAAAAAGTAGAAATCGTTAGATACGGTCGTGTTCGTCGTGCTAAACTCTTCTACCTCAGAGACAGAGTTGGTAAAGCAGCTAAAGTTAAAGAAAAAATCAAATAAGACATTTAAGAGGACACATGTGTCCTCTTTTTGTTTTTTATATCAGGTTGAGATTATGAAAAAATTTTATGAGTTTTTAGAAAATATTTGTTTTGCGATTATATTTATCACTGCTGTTATTCTTTTTATGTGCAGGATAATAGTTGTGGACGGTGATTCTATGCAGAATACACTGCATAATGGAGAAAAACTGATTATTTCCAATTTTATGTACACACCGGAAAAAGGTGATATAGTGGTTACCGATATGGAAATTTATCATGGCAAACCATTGATAAAAAGAGTTATTGCCACAAGCGGTGACAGAATCAGGATTGACTATTCAAACGGTGACGTTTACCTCAACGGAAATATCCTGCAGGAAGACTATATTGCAGAGAATATCAATCCGGAAAAAGGAGACAGGGAACTGGATATCGTACTGCCGGAAGGATATGTTTTCCTGATGGGGGACAACAGAAACCACTCCACAGACTCACGTTCTGATGAAATTGGAATTGTAAATGAAAAGGATATTCTTGGTAAAGCTGTATTCAGAATATCCCCGTTTTCAGAGATAGGAAAGGTAGAATAATGAGAGAATTTGAAAATATGGAGCCAAGTTTCGATGAAATGGCGACCAGAAATGTAAACAGTAAAAGTATACACTGGTTTCCTGGCCATATGATGAAAACTCTTCGTCTTATGGAAAAAGAAATCAAAAATGTTGATGTGGTTATCAGCCTGCTTGATGCCAGAATTCCATATTCCAGCCAGAATCCGGAAATAAACGAAATCATCAAAAATAAACCAACTGTTTATGTTCTGAACAAATCTGACCTTGCTGACCGGAATATTACCAATCAGTGGATAAATTATTTCCGCAAAAAAGGAATGGGTGCTATTGCAATCAACTCAAAAACAGGCAAAAACACAAAAACTGTTATAAACCAGATTGAAACAGAACTTAAAGACCTGCTTGAACGCAGACAGGCAAAAGGTATTGAAGGCGTAAAAATCAGAGCTATGATGGTGGGTATTCCAAATGTAGGCAAATCCACATTTATCAACTCTCTTGCAGGTACACAGCGCGCAAAAGCAGCTGATAAACCAGGTGTTACAAGAGGCAAGCAGTGGGTCACAGTAGGTAATTTTGAACTGCTGGATATGCCAGGCGTTCTGTGGAGAAAATTCGAAAACCAGCATATTGCTGCAAACCTTGCATTTATCGGCTCAATCAAGGACGATATTCTTGATATTGAAAGCCTGGCTATGTCCCTTATTGAAGAGCTGAAAAAAGTTTATCCGGATATGCTCAAGAAAAGATACAAGCTTACCGATGCAGATATAGAAATGGATAATTACGATATTCTGCGCAGAATAGCACGCAAACGCGGTATGCTGCTGCCAGGCAATGAAGAAAACACAGAAAGAGCAGCTATTATGCTTTGCGATGAATTCCGTTCATCCAAATTAGGCAAAATAACTCTTGAAAAACCAGGTGAAAATGAATAATTTATACGAATATGATTCAGCAGTCAGAACGAATTACCCGGTTTTATGCGGTGCAGATGAAGCCGGCAGAGGCCCGTTGTGTGGGCCTGTATGCTGTGCTGCAGTAGTTTTGAAACCGGATTTTATCTGTGACGAAATAAATGACAGTAAAAAAATCAGTGAAAAGAAAAGGGAAAAGCTGTATAACATTATTATTGAAAATGCACTTGCGTATTCAGTTATAATGGTTTCTCCACAGGAAATAGACCGAATTAACATACTTAATGCTTCTCTTGAAGGCATGAAAAATGCTGTAAAGTCAGTAGGCTTTACTCCTGATATTGTGCTTATAGATGGCAACAAAACTCCTCGGGATATGCCATGCAAGACAGAAAGTGTTGTAAAAGGTGATGCCACAAGTATGAGCATTGCTGCGGCATCTATTCTGGCTAAAGTTTCAAGAGACAGGTATATGCGGCAGCTTGACAAGGAGTATCCTCAGTATCAGCTTTCCAAACATAAAGGTTATCCTACAAAGCTGCACTATGAACTTATAGCAGAACATGGCATACAGGATTTCTATCGCAGAAGTTTTTTCACCAAAAGACCGGAGTTGTTATGGACAAAAGACTGATAGGTAAGCTGGGCGAAAAGCTGGTCTGCAAATGGTATGCAGACAGGAAATATACTTTACTGACTATGAATTACCGCACAAGATTCGGTGAAGTTGATATAGTGGCGCAGTACAGGAACACTGTTGTATTTATTGAAGTTAAAACAAGGGAAACGGACAAATTTTTATCTGCAAAGGAAGCTGTCTCCTATCATAAACAGAGAAGAATTAAAGCTGCCGCAGCTGAATTTATCCGGAAAAAGGGATATGATGATTACAATGTGCGCTTTGATGTGGCAGAGGTATATCATCCGCAAAATAATCCTCAAATTAATATAATAGAAAATGCATTTGAATAAAAAAAGGCCATTGCTGAAAAGCAATGGCTGTTTTTTATAAATAGTATGTATTATTTGTAAAGCAAAAATTCTTCCGGAATAACAGTGTAGACTATGTTTTCAATATAGTCATAGGAGAATTTGCTGTCGTAGGCTTTTACACCGTGTTTTGCGGCCATTTCCGGGGTATAATCGGCCAGTATATAATTTCTGATGTTGGAGTATTCTGCATCATAATGAGTGATTGTCGGCACAAAATACGGGCTTTCTATCGATATTGTTGAATTGCCTTCAAGGTCATAGTTTTTCACAATATCAAACTGGAAAAGACCACCAAGCATATTGTTGCCCTTACTCTGTCCTGAAATAAAATTGCCCAGGGAATAACAAATCAGCGTTCTGTTGTCGTTTGCATCATTTGTATGCCATTCCACTGTCTGTATAACATGGGGGTGAGTGCCTATGATTACATCAACACCCATTATATTAAGCTTTTCTGCAACTGTTTTCTGATAATCATTTACAGTATTTGTATCTTCCCAGCCCCAGTGGCAGGATACAATCACGATATCAGCATTTTCTTTTGCTGTTTTTACCTGACGTTCAACAACTGTAAAGTCATCCGGATGAACTATATATGGTGATGTTTCATCGTATATGGAAATACCGTTTGTTCCGTATGTGTATGCAAGGAATGCCATTTTAATATTGTTGACAGTCATATATTTGATATCAACACTGTCATCGCCTGTGTAAAAGCCGGTATTTACCACATTCTTGCTGTTCCAGTATTCAAGGGAGGATTTTATACCTGCTGTACCTTTGTCATAGGAATGGTTGTTGCTTGTCCCTATTACATTGAAACCCATTTCCAGCACCTTTTCACCAAGGGCAAGGGGAGTCGAAAACTGTGGATAATGTGATGGTGGGTATGCATCGTTTACAAGGGTTTCCTGGTTTATAAACCTTACGTCAAAACCATCAAAATAATCTTCTGTATTTTCATATGCATAGTCAAAATCATATCCGTTTCCACCTGCACGTCTTGTTGCCTGCAGATAGATTGACCCGTGGATAAGATTATCGCCGGCAGCAATAAACTTTACTGTGTCTGCTGGCTGTGGTGTAGGTTCAGCTGTAGGTGCTGGCCGTGGCCGGCTGGCATGGACACAACCGGTAATAACCAATGTGAGCAATGCTGTAAATGCAACAGAAATGAAACGTCTGATATTATTTTTCATAAATTAACTCCTTGAGTTCAGATACATATATTCTAAACCAAAGACAGATTAATTTAAATGCTTGAAAAATAATTGATATTATAATATAATTAATTAGTTATGTTATGATTAAATTTAAGAGGATGATAAAATGAGTAATTTAATGAACAAAAGTGATTATTATTTTGATTTGCCTCAGAATCTTATTGCACAGACTCCGGCTATCCCAAGAGACAGCTGCAGAATGCTGTGTGTGAATAAAAGTAACAGCTGTGATTTTGAGGATAAAATTTTCAGCGATATATATGATATGCTCAAACCCGGTGATGTGCTTGTGCTTAACAACTCCAAGGTACTGCCTGCACGTCTTTATGGTGCAAAAACAACAGGTGCAGCCTGCGAATTTCTGATGCTGAAACAGAAAGAACATGATGTATGGGAATGTATGGCACGTCCGGGCAAACGTCTGCAGCCTGGCCACGTTGTTGTATTTGGCAGAGGTGTTCTCAGAGGTGAAATTCTTGAATCACTGGAAAACGGCAACAAACTTGTGCGCTTTACATATGATGCAGAAACTCTTTTTGAAGCTCTTGACATAGTAGGCAAGCTGCCTTTACCCCACTATATTACTGAAGAACTGAAGGACGGCAGCCTCTATCAGACAGAATACGCCAAAGTACTTGGCTCTTCCGCTGCACCTACAGCAGGCCTTCATTTTACAAAAGAACTTATGGCAAGACTGGAAGAAAAGGGTGTAATTATAAAATATATTACACTGCATGTTGGTATAGGTACTTTCAGACCGGTTAAAACTGAAAGTATTCTTGACCATGAAATGCACAGTGAATGGTTTGAAATTCCGCAGGATACTGCCGATGAAATCAGAAAAGCAAAAGAAGAGGGAAGAAGGGTGATTTCTGTAGGAACTACAAGTACACGTACCCTTGAATCCTGTTTCAAAGCGTATGGCGAAATCAGAGCCTGCAGTATGGATACAAGCATATTCATATATCCTGGTTTTGAATTTGGCGTGATTGATGGTCTTATAACCAATTTTCATCTGCCGGAAAGCACACTTATCATGCTTGTAAGTGCTTTTGCAGGCTATGAAAACACAATGGCTGCCTACAAACATGCTGTAGAAGAAAAATACCGTTTTTACAGCTTCGGTGATGCTATGTTTATATACGGGAAAGGATAATATATGTACAAACTGATTAAAAATGTTGGCACAGCAAGAAGAGGCGAGTTTACTACTGTACATGGTACTGTACAGACTCCTGCTTTTATGAATGTTGCCACTGCAGGCGCAATAAAAGGTGCTTTGTCAACAAAAGATCTGGAAGACATCCGATGCCAGGTTATGCTGAGCAACACATATCATCTGCACCTGCGTCCTACTGATGCAGTAGTCAGACAGATGGGTGGTCTTCATAAATTTACAAACTGGAAAAAGCCTATCCTTACAGATTCCGGCGGATTTCAGGTTTTCTCACTGGCAAAGCTGCGTAAAATCAAAGAAGAAGGCGTTACTTTTGCTTCACATATAGATGGCCACAGAATTTTTATGGGTCCGGAAGAAAGTATGCAGATTCAGTCAAACCTTGGCTCTACAATTGCTATGGCATTTGATGAATGTATTGAAAACCCTGCGGAATACAACTACACAAAACAGTCCTGCGACAGAACTGTACGCTGGCTGGAAAGATGCAAGACTGAAATGAACAGACTGAACAGCCTGGAAACAACAGTGAACAGAAACCAGATGCTGTTCGGTATAAACCAGGGCAGCTGCTATGATGATATCCGTATTGACCACATGAAAAGAATCCGTGAACTGGATCTTGACGGATATGCTATAGGCGGCCTGGCTGTAGGTGAAACAAAAGAAGAAATGTATCACGTTATTTCTGCTGTAGAAGAACATATGCCTAAAGATAAAATCAGATACCTTATGGGCGTAGGTACACCGGGAAATATCCTGGAGGCTGTACACCGCGGAGTAGACCTTTTTGACTGTGTTATGCCATCCAGAAATGCCCGCCATGGTCATATAAACACATGGAACGGTATTATCAATATCAAAAACGCAAAATACCGGACAGATGATTCTCCACTTGATCCTGAATGTGACTGCCCTGTGTGCCGCACTTATTCCAAAGCTTATCTGCGCCATCTGTTCAAGGCTGAAGAAATGCTTGGCATGCGTCTGTGCGTAATGCACAACCTTTATTTCTACAATAATCTTATGGAAAAAATAAGAGATAGTATGGATAACGGCACATTTGAAGAATTTTATAATAAATATGTGAATTTATTGGATAGAAGAATATAATATATTGCAATATTTTCCGATTTATGATATATTTAACTTTAGTTTATTAGGAGGTGAAAACCATGTTCTTTATGTTAGAAACAGCTGCACAGCCATCAGTTCTGTCACTGCTTATCTCCAACACTCTTCCATTTGTTGTTGTTCTCGTAGTAATGTACTTTATGCTTATCTCTCCACAGAAAAAGAGAGAAAAGAAACTGACAGATATGCGTAACAGCCTGGAAATCGGCGATGGTGTTGTAACAGCAGGCGGTATCGTTGGCCGTATTATCAGCATCAAAGAAGATACTGTTGTTATTGAAACAGCTTCTTCCAAAATCCGTCTTAAGAGATACTCTATCTCTGAAGTTGAAAAACTCAACCTTGACTAATTTTGAAGTTATAAAATTACACCCCTCTGAATAGAATTTACTATTCAATGGGGGTGTTTTTTTTGTTATATAAATTTTTACTGACTGCCAGACCCTGGCAGAAATACACCATTAAGGCGGTTATATGTATATCCGTGAGTGTGGCTGCGCTTGTATTTTTTCTTTGCACAGCGGCTTTTATGATTACCAATATAGATACACCTGATTATGTGCTTATACCTCTTACTACGGTACTTATTACAGTTTCTTCCTTCCTTGCAAGTTATATCCTTTCTAAAATATTCAAAGAAAACGGTCTCGCAACCGGTATTGCAACCGGTACAGTTTATACGCTTATAATTGTTCTTCTGGCAGTTTACAGCGATTCTTTTGCATTTTCAGCTGTCTTTATTTCAAAGGCAGCGTCTGTACTCCTTTCCGGAATGATTGGAGGAATTATGGGAGTAAACAGTTAAACTGTATCTGTTTACCCTTGCTCGACAAACAATCAGCAGGGCAGGGAAGATTAATATAAATAATACAGCAGGAAAACAAAAATGATAAACAAATCTAAAAAACACAGGGCTGTGTCCCGAAAACTGATATTTTCATTTATTTTGCTGATTTATATATCAGGCTTGTGTTGCGGTGCTGTATTTTCCTTGAAAAATGCAGGAAATCTGGCTTTTGCAGGGGAAATAAGTACCGGGACAGAGAATGTAATAAGCGGAAAACACGGAATATTGAAGAGCTATTACATAAAATATATTTTCAGGGATATACTGTATTTAATATCTGTATATTATCTGAAAAATAGCCGTTCTGCAAAAGGTGTTGTATTGGCTGTTCCTTTTATACTTTCTTTGCAGAATTCATGTCTTTATACTGCATTTGTCATGAAAAAATTAACTGTATATAAAATAATTTCAAATCTAGTTGTAAAGGATACAGCGATAGCATTTATAATTATTATCTGCACCGCAGCTGCTGTATATGATATTTTATACAGGAAAGAAAACAGAAATAAAGATCTGCAGAATACAGGCATATATATAGCGGGTATAGTGATGGTTTACATAATAGATTATTCTGTAAAATCAATGTTTTCAGTCTGATTTTCGTCAGAAGAGTTCATGTCATCAACAGGAACAATTTTTGCTTTTTTGGGCTTTTTAAATCCGGAGAGAGGGGAAGACTTGGCAGCTTTTTTCAGCTCTTCATCAGAAATATGGGTATATATTTCTGTTGTGGAAACATGCTCGTGGCCAAGTATTTCTTTGAGCGCAAGCATATCGGCGCCGCCTGAGCGGTACATAAGTGTAGCCGCAGTATGACGGAGTTTATGAGTTGAAAATCCAAGTCCGTCAAGATCCGCCTGCTTGAGACACTGCTGTACAATCTGTTCAACTCGGCGTGG